>NZ_JACJSA010000033.1 GCF_014697545.1 Oscillatoria sp. FACHB-1407
GGCCGCTTTGATGCTCGATCGCAGACCACAACCAACGCTGTCGTTTCTTAGACCCGACAAAGCGACCCATTTCAGCCTCCTCCACTCGAACAATCATCATGGCTGATCTATTCTCTAACTGCTCCAACAACAGTCGATTGACCGCTTCAATCGCGTGTTCTTTTTTTTAATTCTTCAATTACGGTGGTTGGGCTAATGTGGAGAACTCGTGCGGTATCCCGAATACCACTGCCGTTGACTGCCATATCGCTAATCTTCTGCTTAACGTCTGGCAAACATCCTTGATAAGTGTATTGCAAGAGGGAAGTAGAACGGGGGCAATCGGTATTGCCGCACTTGTATCGTTGTTTTCCCGCTGGTGACTTTCCGTGTTTAACGATGTTAGTGCAATTACAGCTAGGACAGTGGATGGGTTCTCGAACCATTGGCAGACTTAAGGTAATTAGGTTACCTTCAATTGTGCCTTAAATCCACAGGTCTGGAACACCACCAACAAAATGATACCGGGACAACCATTTGCAAGTTGACTATCTAGGGCACTTTGCAGGATGGACTCCACTAAATTCATGGATCGCATTATCGTTGTCCTTCCTGATAGTGTTTGAAATAGTCACAGGTTGTAGCGGTAGGAATAGCGGGATTCTAACCAGGCGCGGACTTCTGCAACGGAGTAACAGGTTGTGGATTGTCCGGTGTATGGGTCGTGGATCGTCCAAACAACTTGACCGTTGGCGCAGATACGTTGAGAAACGATGGGTTCGCGGTCTTGAGTGAAATAGGCGATCGCCCTTTTTCCAAAATTTACGAGCGAGCGTTTGAGCAACTGCCAGCTTGATGAGGCGATCGATGGACGAACGGAAGCGGACGGCTTTTGAGCCGAATAGGAGGGGTAAGTCATGATGTTTTCCTTGTGGGATTGCTTTGCTGAATAGGATGCGGTTCAAGGTCAGAGCAAGGCTACAATTTACTGACTTGCTCTGACGATCGCAGCTGAGTTTTTTTAATTAGCTGTACTTTTTAGCAACCTCAGCCAATCGGCTTTGGGAAGCCGGGCTCACGTGTGCGAAGGTTTGTACAAACTTAGCGTGGCTAATTCCAGACCCAATAAATGTCCACCGATAAGAGCGTTTTTGAATGGTTTGGATTTCTTGTTGTTCCGCCTCAGTGAAAGTGCGTCCTGTTGCGGCGGATAGAGCAGCCAAATCGAGTTGCACCTGCATCATTAAGCCACCGTCGAGAAACTCAATGAGCTTAAAGAAATCTTCTACTCCGGCTTCTACTTCAGCAGGTTCCAATTCACTCACTAACTGATTCACCATTAACGTATCCAGCGTGGTGTGTTGGGCTTCCTCCAGCCAGTGATGTTTTAATAGACTACAAAACTGTGGATCAAGGTTTTCGCCGACATTATCGCGGACACTAGCGAGATAGTGATACTGAGTCATCCATTCGATGTAAAGGATGATTAACGCGACTCCTAGGGGACGATGTTGTAAAACTGCGTTGGCGATTTCTTGAACAGGTCCAATTCCATCACAACGACCACCAAAGCCGATTTCAAACTCTTCAGCAAAACGGCGAAATAGCCGAATATGCTTGCTTTCTTCCTCCGCAAAATGGAGTAATGCTTGAGTGGCAGTAATATCAGCCAGCCCAGTGCTGTTGACGTGGTTGATGACGGTGGGTACGATGAACTCTTCTACCAGGCCAAACAGGTGTAAATAGCTGTTGCCTCGAATCTGATTGAGAAGTTGTTTTTCTTCAGTGTTAAGACAAGAAATTTCATTCACTTGCGCCAATGCGTCTGGTAGAAACCGTGTTGTGAAGTCCAGTTTTTTGTCTCCACCAATGATGTCTTCAACCCTCCAATTGACCTGAGTTGCGCGTTGAAGAGATTGTGCATAACCTTGGTTAGGGTTAGTTGCGATCGCAGTCATTGTTGTTCTCCAAAATAAATCAGTGATGAGTATTTGATGAAATAGTCTTGAGGAATCAAGAAAACCATCTCTTTTGTTGTTCTGTTCTCAGGTTATTCAGTCTCCTGTCCTGGAACCGTCCAAGAATCGTCCGAACTTCATTCCGAGGGACTTTGGGCACAAAAAAGCCTCTATAGCAAAGTGGGGAACCTTGCCAATCGATTCACTTGATGCACCTTGAAAACAAGCTGAAAACTTGAGACTGCAAGGATTTTAGGCGTTGAGTTAAACTCCCTTCCCTGGCATAGCTCTATCTTGGGCGATCGCTCTTTAAAAGTCGTGAGAGCAGAGTCTCAATCTGTTGCTGTAGTTCTGTCAGAAATCACCCGATCGGGCTAGGACTCAAGTCCCATACCTGTGCCAAACCCTGCATTTCTCGCTTTGACGATCGCCTCTGCACGGGTCTTGACCTGCATTTTGCTGAAGATATGAGTGATGTGATTTTTAACCGTTTTGGGACTGAGTACCAACTGTTCGCTGATTTGAGTGTTACTTAACCCCTGAGCAATCAGTTCAAGAATTTCTTGTTCGCGATCTGTAAGAACTTGGGTCAGTTCAAGACGCATTGAATCGGGTTGAACATCAGTAGTTGGGAATACGACAGCAGTTTCATCAGGCTTGATCGACGCAGGATTGAGTGAAGCCACACGATCGGGTTGAATAAATTGTTGTACTTCCTTTAGAAACCTCTGCCACGCTGGTTCATGGTTGAGCAGGATGTGATTTTTGCTATCTAGTGGCACAAACTGAGCATTGGGAATCAGAGCTGCCAGCAATCGCCCTTGATCAAAGGTTATTTCCACTTCATGTTGAGCATGGAGAACAAGCGTGGGTACTGTGACCTGAGTTGCCAGGTCACACACATCAGTACTGTTGAAGAGATGGATAAACTTCGCTGCATTATCAGGAGACGTGGAAATTTTCTGAAGTTCATTAAAGGCGTTGAGTTGCTCTAAGGTGCCTTCGGGAATGAAGAGTGAGGTAAACAATTGGCGAAATGCTGGATTATCACGCCCCCACCCCAGTTGAACGAGTTTGGCGCGAATTTCGGCTTCTTCAACCTGTTCACGTGTGGCATTGCGTTTGAGGCGACCCTGGGCATAGCCTCCATAGAGGATGAGGTGGCTAACTTTTTCTGGGTGCTTGACCGCATAGGCGATCGCCACCCCTGCTCCTTGAGAAATTCCCAGTAATGCAAAGCGTTCGAGTTTCACTGTATTGATGACCGTCTCCAAATCCTGCACCCAGGCATCGAAGGAAAAGTTAGGCACATTCCAATCTGATAAACCGCACCCTCGCTCATCGTAGCGAACCACGGTAAACCGCTTTGATAGCTCCTCCCACCAATGTCTCCAAACGGGACTCTGCCAGTCAAACTCTAAATGGCTAAGCCAGTTCGCCGCTTTCACCAGCGGATAACCTTGCCCGGTCATAGCATAGGCAAGATTGACATGATCTGGGGTTAGACAAAAGTGAATGCTTTGCTCCATTGGTTGAACTCGAAAGAACAATTGACGCAACAGAGATACTCAATCTGGTTTAACCAGAGTGGACTTCCAAACTTGTTGGAAGGGTTGTCCAATTTTACGATAGAGCGATCGCACATCCTCAGCAACCACAGCCGTAAACACACAAATGGAATAGGAGCCATTGAGCATGACCGCAGAAAGGAGAGGCTGAACATTTAACTCCTGAAAACACTCCTTTTCTTGAAGCTTGGCAGACTCATATATGGCTTTAGTAATCGGAGGGTCATACCGAACTTCTGCAACAATCAAAGCGGAACCCTGGGGTAATGTTGTTGGATCACGATCTTGCCAGAGATCGGCCTGCCACACACGCTCAAAGGGCATTCGAGCCTCTCGGCAGGCTTCTCGCATCAAATTGGAGTAGGAAAGCTGAAATAGGCAAATGGAGCGATCGCCCACTCAGAAGATGTGGCTGGACGGCAGCGATTTTCGAGTGGCTACAAACTGCCCTGTCTCCGGTCTCGATTGTCGAACTCAGTTGTAGTTTGGAGATGCCCTCAGTAGAGATATGCTTGGGTGTATTGTTCGGCGGTTCTCAGTTAGAGCAGCGACGAGGTTTTGAGGTCGCCTGGAACTTTATCTTCCTTCACCACAAAAATGTAGTCATTGGAAGACCTTCAGAAAATTCACCCAGAAGCTTTATTTTCTGGAGTTTGGCAAGCGATATACTTTGGGAGACCGATGACAGCCCTTCGTCGGGGGAAGAGTTCAATGATTACTCTGCCTGGAATTATTATCCACAGCAAAATTTATGAGAGCTCAGCTTCTTTGGTGTATCGGGGCATCAGAGAGCAAGATCACTGTGCAGTGATTGCCAAAGTTCTCAAGCAGGATTATCCCTCTCCTCAAGAATTAACTCGCTATCGGCAGGAGTATGAAATTACTCGTTTTCTCAACATTGAAGGCGTAGTCAAGGCATACAGTCAGCAAGACTACCAGCGCACGCTGGTTCTTCTTTTGGAAGACTTTGGTGGAGAGTCTTTAGAATGCTGGATGCGGCAACAATTAGACTTTTCTCCCATGCCGCTGTCGGTTTTTTTGAATATGGCGATCGCCATTACGGATACTCTAGGCAAAATCCATGCGGCTCATGTCATCCACAAAGATATTAATCCTGACAACATTGTCTTTAATCCGAAGACTGGCGTTATCAAAATCATTGATTTTGGCATTGCCACTCGCTTCAGTCGCACCAAGCCCACATTCAAAAGTCTCCATCTTCTAGAAGGAACCCCCGCATACCTGTCGCCAGAGCAAACCGGGCGAATGAACCGGATGCTCGACTATCGCACTGATTTCTACTCACTGGGCGTAACCTTCTACCAACTGTTGACGGGACAATTGCCGTTTCCTACCAGTGATCTCCTGGAACTAGTCCACTGCCACATTGCTAGACCGCCGACTCCTCCACACGAAGTTAGGGGTATGGGGTGTGGGGTGTGGGGCGTGGGGACAGATGATGCATTACACCCTACACCCTACACCCCACACCCGATCCACACAATTCCTAAAGCAGTTTCCGACATTGTGATGAAACTGATGGCGAAGAATGCGGAGGATCGCTATCAAAGTGCCTGGGGCATTAAAGCAGATTTAGAACGCTGCGCTCAACAACTAGCAGAAATGGGTCAGATTAACACCCTATCGTTGGGACTGCAAGATATTTCCGAGCAGTTCCATATTCCTCAAAAACTGTATGGGCGAGAAGCGGAGATCGAAGCATTATTGGCTGCGTTTGAGCAAGTGGCAGGAGGTAAAGGGCTAGAGGAGTGGAAGAGTAGAGGAGTAGAAAGCAATCCCACACCCCACACCCCACCACCCCACCACCCTACACCCTCATGCAGCCAAATGATGCTGGTCTCCGGTTATGCTGGCATCGGCAAAACAGCATTGGTACAGGAACTCTTTAAACCGATCACCGCAAAGAATGGCTACTTTATCTGGGGTAAATTTGACCAATTCCGGCGCAATATTCCCTACAGCGCGATCGTCGATGCCCTGCAAAAATTGGTGCAGCAACTATTGGGTGAACCTAATGAACAGGTGGAAGTGTGGCGATCGCTTCTGCTCACAGCTCTGGGAAGCAACGGACAAATTATCATAGATGTCATTCCCGAAGTTGAGTTAATTATTGGCAAGCAGCCCCCTGTGCCTGAAGTTGGAGCAACAGAAGCACAGAATCGCTTCAATCTCACGTTTCAAAAATTCGTGCGGGCATTTTGTGCAAAAGAGCATCCCCTGGTCATTTTCTTAGACGATCTACAGTGGATCGATTCTGCGACGTTGAAGTTAATCGAACTCATCTTACTTGACGAGCAAACTCAATCTCTGTTTTTGATCGGAGCCTACCGAGATAACGAACTGACTCCAATGCATCCGTTGGTCTTAACGCTAGAGAGCCTGCGAAACCAGGGAGCAGTATTTCAGGAAATCATCCTGACCCCCTTAACGCTGGAACCGTTGACTCAACTGGTGGCTGAGACATTACATCGCAATCCTGATGCAGTTCGTTCCCTAGCCCAAGCTGTGTCACGTAAAACCGAGGGCAACCCTTTCTTTGTTGGTGAATTTTTGAAGCTGCTGCATAGCGAAAATCTGTTGACCTTTGATGCCCCTCAATCCCCCCTTACCAAGGGGGGAAGTAAAGGGGGGTGGCAGTGGAACCTGGCAGAGATTGAAGCTCAAGATATCACCGATAATGTGGTGGAGTTGCTGCTGCGTCAGTTGCAGAAATTGCCGGAAGCAACACAGCAAGTTCTCTCCATCGCGGCTTGTGTTGGGGCTGAGTTTGATTTAGAAACGTTGGCCATCATTTGCGAAAAATCACCGAAAGCAATTTTCCAGGATCTACTAGCAGCAATACAAGCGGGATTAATTCAACCGCTGTCTGAATTGGACGAAGACTTGTTGGTTCAAGAGTATAAGTTTCTGCACGATCGCGTTCAGCAAGCGGCTTATGCTTTGATTGATGAATCGCAGAAACAAGTGGTTCATCTTCAAATCGGTCGCAATTTGCTCGAAAAAACTTCACCAGAACAACGATCTGATCGGTTGTTTGAAATCATCGATCATCTCAATCAAGGACTTGAGCTAGTCACTGCTCGGTCAGAACGAACTGAAATTGCCAGATTGAACTTAATGGCAGGTCAGAAAGCAAAGGCAGCAACGGCTTATGAAGCAGCACTTCAGTATTTCAATACAGGGCTTAAACTGCTTGATGGGGAAAGTTGGCAGCGTGAGTATGACCTAACTTTGGTGTTGCATTCAGAGGCCGCAGAGGCCGCCTACCTCAGCGGTCACTTTGACGAAATGGAGCGGCTTGCAGAAGCAGTGCTTAACTGTGCGAAGACGACGCTCGATACCGTGAAAGTTTACGATAGCAGGATTCAAGCATGGCTGTCGCGGGGAGAACCTAAAGAAGCCCTGAAAACTGGCTTGGAAGTGCTGCAACGATTGGGAATTCGTTTAGTGCAAGCTCCAAGTCAGTTAGATGTTCAAGCAGGATTAGAGGAAACCGCTTCACGATTGTCTGGGCGGGAAATCGAAGATTTGATTGATTTGCCAGAGATGACTGAACCTGTGCCACTGGCAGCAGTCTACATTTTAGCAGGCATATATACTCCGGCTTTTATTTCGACACCCGCTCTGATGGTGCTGATTATATGCAAGATAGTGAATTTATCGATCGCCCATGGAAACGCGATCTGGTCGCTGCTTGGTTATGTTGGCTATGGCATGATCCTCTGTGGCGTTGAACAAGACTTTGAACTGGGCTATCGATTTGGCAAATTATCCTTAAATTTAGCGAAACAATCAAATAACAAGAGAGGTAATTGCAAAGCATTGATGATGGTGAGTTTCCATATCATTCTCTGGAAAGATCACCTTAAAGAAACATTCCCTGGCTTTGCTGAAGCCTGGCAAAGCGGTATAGAAAGTGGAGAGTTTGAATTTGCGGGTTATTCTGCAATTGGCCTATGTTATTACCCCTTTTATGCAGGACAAGAACTGACAGAACTGGAACAACAAACCGCGATTTATCGGAAAGCCACCCATCAAATTAGACGAGAGACTCCTGCCACCTGGCTGGCAATGTTGCAACAAACGATCCTGAACCTGCGAGGTCAATCTGAAACCCCAAGTCGCTTAGTGGGTGGTCTCTACGACGAAGAGCAAGCACTGTCATGGACGATCGCGGCAAAGGATGGAACTGGCCTTCACTTCTTTTACTTAAATAAGCTGATTTTATGCTACCTGTTCGGAGAGTATGAGCAAGCTGCAAAAACGGCTACTTTGGCAGAACCGTATTTAAACACAGCCACAGGATTAATGTCTGTTGCTGTATTTCGTTTCTATGACTCCCTAATCGTTCTGAGCGTGTTGGCAAATGCTGCAAACTCTGAAAAAGCATCCTGGTTGAATCGCGTTAATGCCAATCAAGAGAAGATGCAGAAATGGGCATACCACGCCCCCATGAATTTTTTGCATAAATACCATTTAATCGAGGCAGAGAAAGCGCGAGTCTTAGGGCAATTTCTTGAGGCTGAAGAGTTTTATGAACGGGCGATTGCAGGTGCTGCTGAACATGAGTATATCCAGGAAGAAGCATTAGCCTATGAATTAGCGGCTAAACATTATCTGGCGCGAGGTCGAGAGAAAATTGCTCAGACCTACATGAAAGAGGCGCACTATTGCTACGATCGCTGGGGCGCAACCGCTAAAGTTGAAGACTTAGAAAACCGCTATCCACAGTTCTTTTCTCAATCATCTAGAGTCGCTTCCACATCAATTCCTATTACTGCTGAAACTATCACTCATCCCTTCCATACGGCTTTCGATTTAGCAGCCGTGATGAAAGCTTCGCAGGCGATTTCTCGTGAAATTGAACTGAAGCAATTGCTGAGATTACTGATGCAAATTTTAATTGAGAATGCTGGTGCACAAACCGGATATCTGATTTTAGAAAACTCAGGAGAATGGTCGATTGAAGCGGCTTGTGAACTCAATGGTGATGAGAATACTTGTGCAACTCAGGTGTTACAGTCTATTCCAATTGCCAATCAATTACCAGAATCAATCATTCAATACGTGATTCGGACTCTGAAGCCTGTCACCTTAAATGATGCGACTCGTGAAGGTGCTTTTATTAATGAGTCATACATTCAACAGAACCAGCCTCAATCTATTTTCTGTTTGCCACTGCTAAATCAAGCCAAGCTGGTCGGTGTATTGTATTTAGAAAATCGGTTAGCAACTGGAGTGTTTACACCAGAGCGATCGCAGGTCTTGCAGCTATTATCGACTCAAGCCGCGATCGCCATCGAAAATGCCAACCTTTACTCAGAGCTACAGGCTAAGGAAAGCAAGATCACTCAGTTCCTTGAAGCGATTCCGGTGGGAATTGCGATCGTAGATGCGACGGGTTGTCCTTACTATGCCAACCAATGCGGCAATCAACTCCTGGGCAAAGAAACTGATACTTCCATAGCACCGGAGCAGATCTCAGAGGCTTATCAGCTTTATGTAGCGGGAACGGATCAAATCTATCCAGCGGAGAGGTTGCCTACAGTGCAGGCATTAAGGGGCGAACGCATCAGGACTGAAGATATAGAAATTCGTCGGGATCATGTCTCAATTCTAATTGAGGCACGGGGAACACCCGTTTTTGATCAACAGGGCAACATCACTTATGCGATCGCTACCTTTCAGGACATTACAGAGCGCAAACAAGCCGAGAAACTCCTGGCTGACTACAACTGCACTTTAGAGCAACAGGTCGCAGAACGAACTGCTGCGTTACGACAAAGTGAAGCCAAGTTCCGAGCTATCTTTGAAAACTCGCAGGTCGGCATCGTCCGAGTCTGCATCTCGGATGGATTAATTCTCAATGCCAATCAACGCTTTGCCAATCTGTTTGGCTTTGACTCACCAGAGGAGATGATTGGACTTGAAAGCACCACAAGCTATTATGTCAATCCCAGCGATCGCCAACAAGCCGTTGAGTTGCTGAAACAGGATGGGGAAGTGCGAAGCTATGAAGTACAACTGCGAAAACGAGATGGGACAGTGTTCTGGGGACTTTTCTCTTCCTATCTGAATGCAGCCGATGGATATATCGATGGCGTGCTTGCGGATATTAGCGATCGCAAACAGGCAGAAGTTGCTCTACGAATAAGTGAAGAACGACTACGCTTGGCATTAACCGCGTCAAATCAAGGACTCTACGATCTCAATATCAAAACTGAAGAAGTCGTGGTTAACCCAGAATACGCTTTAATGCTGGGCTACGATCCAGCAACATTTCATGTGACCAAATCTAGTTGGATTGAGAGTTTGCATCCTGACGATAGAGAATCAGTGCTTGCAGTTTACCATGCTTGTATTACTGGAGAAGTCCCCACCTATCAAGCAGAGTATCGCCATCGTACCCAGGATGGTCAGTGGAAATGGATTCTTGCTGTCGGCAAAATTGTTACCTGGAATGAATTTGGTGAACCCATCCGAGCGTTGGGAGTTGTTACGGATATCGACGATCGCAAACAGGCAGAAGCCGCTTCAATTGTAGAAGAACGCAACCGCATGGCACGCGAAATTCACGACACACTCGCTCAAGCGTTTACAGGCATTCTGGCTCAGGTAGGTGCGGCAAACCAGGTGCTAACAGATGATTTAGAAGCAACTGGGGCACATCTAGACCTGATCAAAGAATTGGCGCGAACTGGACTGATTGAAGCACGGCGATCGGTCGTTGCACTTCGTCCTCAGCTTCTAGAGGAGGGCAGTTTACAGAGTGCTCTCCATCGTCTCATCGCTCAAATCAGAACTGCTGCAATGGATACCACTTTATACTATGAGATCGAGGGGACAGTGTATGCTCTCCCCACTGAAGTCGAGAATAACCTACTCCGGATTGGGCAGGAAGCCTTAACTAATGCGATTAAACATGCCAATGCTGACGAAATTCGAGTTGAGTTAGCCTACGATCGCGACCAGGTTTGCTTGCGCGTGAAAGACAATGGACAGGGTTTTGGAGTTGGAAGTATTCCATCCTCTAAGGGATTTGGCTTACTCGGCATGAGCGAACGGGCAGAGCGCATCGGCGCACAACTCACGATTCGGAGTCAACCTGGGCAGGGAACGGAGATTGTGGTAGTGGTTGGGGTGTGAGGGTGTGAGGGTGTGGGGTGTAGAGGGTTAATGACTATCCATAACCCTTTGAAGGCTTTGGCGGAGTCGAGTAAGTAAGCGTCCTGCACTTTCACACAAACTCATCAGTTTGGTGATGTCATTCAGGTAATTCAAATCATGGGCGAGGAGAAGCAACGTTTCTAATTCTTTAAGACTTCCATTGGCAACACCAAGGAACTGAACGTATTCCTTACGATGATTCCGTCCGTAGCCCTCAGCAATATTTGCAGGCACAGAGACGCTGGCTCTGCGAATCTGAGATGTTAATCCATAGATTTCATGCTTTGGCATACCTTCTGTTATTTGATATACCTCACGCGCCAGTTGCATTGATATCTTCCAGACCTCCAAATCACGGTAACTTTCCAGCTTACCCATATCCCACATCCCTCATCTCTTCTACCCCACCCACCCTAACACCCCATGCTTCCCACACCCCACACCCCACACCCCACACCCCCAATTCGGGTTCTAATTGCAGACGACCACGCCATTTTTCGGCAAGGATTAGCCACAATTATTAACCGTGACCCAGAGATGCAGGTAATTGCCCAAGCCGAAAATGGGGAACAGGCGATCGCGCTATTTGAGGAACATCAACCGGATGTCACGCTCATGGATCTCCGCATGCCTGAATTAGAGGGAGTTGCTGCCATCGGTGCAATTTGTGCTGCTGCTAAATCGGCTCGGATTATTGTACTGACCACCTATGATAGTGACGAAGATATCTATCGGGGATTGCAGGCAGGCGCAAAAGGATACCTGTTGAAAGAAACTGAACCAGACGAGCTTCTAAACGCCATTCGCACCGTTCATCGGGGGCAGCAATATATTCCACCTGATGTGGGCGCAAAGTTAGCGCAGCATCTCAGTAATCCAGAACTGAGTGAACGAGAACTAGAAGTCCTCCGCTCACTGGCGCAAGGAATGAGTAATGCTGAGATTGCGGCGGCTTTGAGTATTGGTGAAGGCACGGTTAAATCTCACGTTAATCGGATTTTGAATAAGTTAGATGTGGGCGATCGCACCCAAGCTGTGATTGTTGCCGTTAAACGCGGCATTGTCAGTTTGTAGGGTGTACTTTCGATCGAATTCGGATTCTAACTTAAGTTAGAGCCAGCCTTATACGTTGCGATCGCATCGTTACTCTATCAATTTGTACCGTAAAAGAGTTAACTCACTGTAGACGACGGCTTGAAAGCGATCTCCTATATTGAATTTATGCAAACAAAGATGCAGTCAATGGATTGAGCAAGTAATTGCAAGATTCCCTTGATGCAGACGTAGAAAAATGAACGAAGATCGTAACCACAGTTCCTTACTTGTACCACCTTCAACTCAAGATCATATTCAAGGTGTGCTGAGTGCCAAGGTAGTGCTGGTGATGTATGGAGACTATCAATGCTTTAGAAGTGCAGACGTTTACAAGCTGATTCAAGGGATCAGACGAGAACTGAGTGCTGCTTTGGGAGAGGATGATTTATGTTTGATCTTCCGTCACTTTCCGCAAACACAGATTCATCCTCATGCTCAACGGGCAGCCCAAGCTGCCGAAGCCGTCGCTGCCCAAGGACAGTTTTGGTCGATGCACGATACTTTACTTGCCCATCAACAAAATCTGGAGAATGGTTATCTTGTTGAGTACGCTAATGATTTAGGGCTTGATATTCCTCAGTTTCTCAAAGACTTGCCCAAACAAGTGCATATCGGTCGGATCAATGAAGATATCGAAGGCGGAATAGAGAGTGGAGTAACGACTACCCCAGCCCTGTTTATCAATGGAATTCGGTATACCGGACGCTGGAACACGACGGAGTTGATGACAGCCATTGTTGCTGCAAGTCATTAAGTTCCCCGATCTTTGCTCTCAATTCATATCTGACTTGTCTGTGTTATCGCCTTCGGTGCTACTGGAGCAAAAGTCGTGTTCTCCGGTAGACGCGACGCAGAAGGTGAAAAAAACGCCCAACTGATTCGTGAAACAGACGCTGAATGCTTATACGTCCATTGAAACAAGTTCACTAACATCACAAGAATCTGGAAGCAGTCAAGCATTGGAACTCAAGACACTTTAGATAGATAAAACCAGGAGTATTTAATCATGGTCAAAGAGCAAACTGTAGACGGACAAGCAAATTTACAAGCAACTACCAACTTGACAGCCCAGGAGTCTTTGCAAGCACTTTGGGAAGAGCATTTACAGTACGAGTTTGGCACTCACAGTACTGAAGATGCCCTCGCTACGATGGTTGAAGATGCTTACGTTAACCACATCCCTGTAATGACTGGGGGAGTTGGGAAACCAGCACTGCGCGAGTTTTATTCCAAATACCTCATTCCACAGATGCCGCCAGATATGGAGTTGACCCTAATCTCGCGCACGATCGGAACCGATCAACTCGTGGATGAAATGGTGGCTAAGTTTACTCATACTGTTTGGATGGAATGGATATTACCCGGCGTTGCTCCCACTGGAAAACGGGTGGAAGTGCCAGTAGTAGCGATCGTCCAGTTCCGTGACGGCAAAATAGCCCACGAACACATTTACTGGGATCAGGCAAGTGTATTGGTTCAAGTCGGCTTGCTCGATCCGGGTACACTTCCCGTCGTGGGCGTTGACAGTGCGCGTAAGGTAATCGATCCCAACTTACCTTCAAACACACTAATCGATCGCGTTTTGACGTAAGTAACATAACCATTCACAACAAGAGGTCACTATCATGATGCTTAAAGACAAGGTTGCTTTAGTCACTGGTGGTACATCGGGCATTGGTCGTGCAACCGCGATCGCTTATGCCCAACAACAAGCCAAGGTGGTGGTGGTGGGTCGCCGAATGGATGAAGGTGAAGAAACGGTTCGATTAATCAAGGAAGCTGACGGAGAGGCGATTTTTGTGCAAGCCGATGTCACGAAAGAAGCCGATGTCAAAGCAATGGTTGATAAAACGGTTAACGTTTTTGGTCGGTTGGATATTGCCTTTAATAATGCAGGAATGGGCAGCGAAAATCCCTCATTGATTGAGCAAACAGAAGCGGAATACGATCGCACGATGAACGTCAATGTCAAGGGCGTTTGGTTGTCGATGAAATATGAAATCGCTCAGATGTTGAAACAGGGAAATGGTGCAATCGTCAATATGGCATCTGTGGTTGGAGTCGTTGCACTGCCTAACATACTCCTCTACACCGCGAGTAAACATGCGGTGGTAGGCTTAACCAAAGCGGCTGCACTCCAATATGCCAAAGCGGGGATTCGCATCAATGTCGTTGCACCAGGGGCAATCCAAACAGATATGTTTGAAGCAGTTACAGATGAAGCCAAAGCTTACTTGACAGGACTTCACCCGATCGGACGAGTTGGAACACCGCTTGAAGTTGCAAATGCAGTTCTGTTTTTATCATCTGACCTGGCATCGTTCACAACAGGTGAAACGTTGATGGTAGATGGCGGTTATGTAGCACAGTAGCCGAGCGGCAATGCAAAATATTGCAGTGCTCGAATGTGCGATGGCTAGCTTTTGCCTGTTTTGTTAAGCAAATTGCCAATCTTTGAACCATGCTAACAATTACAACGCCAACCCTTGAAGCCAAGTGCAAAGGCTTAACGCACACCCAATTGCAGCAAGTACTCAACTACATTTGTACTCACCTTGATCGAGATTTATCACTGACTGAGCTTGCAGAAGTGATCAATATTAGCCCGACTTACTTTGCGAGTTTGTTTAAGCAAACAATGGGAATTTCTCCCCGTCAGTATGTGATTCAACAGCGCGTGGAACAAGCAAAGTTGATGCTATCAAAAACAGATTTGGCGATCGCAGACATTGCTCTACAAGTAGGCTTCTCCAGTCAAAGCCATTTGACGCAGCACATCAAGCGATTCACAGGAAAGACCCCCAAGCAGATTCGCTAGCACCATAAGAATCTGAAAGAAATCGAGTCTTGGAACTCATTACATTGAAGTTAAGTTAGGCAAGAGTCTGAAGCAGCAACACAATTAAGATTGTATCTTCGTCCACAACGTCAACTAAAAATGGATTGTAAAAAATGAGTATTCAGCAATTAATTACGCCTGAAAAGCACGACTTAGGTGGGTTTAGCGTACAGCGCATCTTACCAAGTGAAACCCTAAAAATGGTTGGACCTTTCATCTTCTTTGATCACTTAGGCCCAGCTGGTTTCCCGGCTGGAAAAGGCGTTGATGTTAGACCCCATCCACACATCAATTTAGCGACGGTTACCTATTTGTTTGAAGGAAGCCTGTTGCATAGAGATAGTCTAGGTACAGTACAAGAGATTTTTCCGGGCGATGTGAACTGGATGACCGCGGGCAAAGGTATTGTTCATTCTGAGCGATCGCCCAAGAGCTTTAGAGAGAAAGAATCTACTCTTCACGGCATTCAGACCTGGATTGCTCTCCCCGAAACCGCTGAAGAAGTTGAACCCAGCTTTTCACATTATCCGGCGACTGATTTACCGAGGTGGACTCAAACAGGCACCAGCGCGACCTTGATCGCCGGTAGCTATCAGTCTCACCAATCACCCGTTAAAACCTACTCTGCTACTCTTTACCTATCGCTCATTTTCACGGAGGGTAGTCAATTTCAGCTAGTGCCAATAGAAGGTTTAGAAAGGGCCGTTTATAGCGTCACATCCGGCCTATTCTTAAATGGAAAGCCCTTAGAGCCATATCGTCTAGCCGTTTTAACGCCGGATGAATCAGTAAATATCAGTGCGGGGGCTGAGGCAAAAGCAATGATTATCGGCGGGGCACCAGTGGGCGATCGCACCAAGTACTGGAACTTTGTGTCGAGCCGCTCAGCGCGTATTGAGCAGGCAAAACGAGATTGGCAAGACCT
The DNA here is from genome assembly GCF_014697545.1 of Oscillatoria sp. FACHB-1407. GTDB lineage: Bacteria > Cyanobacteriota > Cyanobacteriia > Elainellales > Elainellaceae > FACHB-1407. The sequence continues at coordinate 15,553 of NZ_JACJSA010000033.1, forward strand.
CCGCTTCCCGGCGGTTCCCGGTGAAACTGAGTTCATTCCACTCCCTGATCATTCAGATCACGGTAGTAGCCCAATCCCTCTGAGTTGAAGATAGTTAAGCGTTTTTGCTGAGTGAGAGAACAGCCGCTTAACTCGTACAGCAAGACTTTCTACTGTTTTGGATTAAGCCCTGTAGGTTGGGTTGAGGTCACGAAACCCAACGCCGACAATAGCCCTGTAGGTTGGGTTGAGGTCACGAAACCCAACGCCGACAATAGTTTTGTTGGGTTACGCTATCGCTAACCCAACCTACGGCAGAATCAAGGTTTCGAGAGTTTTGTCAGTCAAGCAGTTTGGATTAAGTCTATTTCATTCGCAAAACGCTTGGGAAATAATATGGAAGTTGGAATTGACAGTTTTGCCTCGGTTGGAACGAGTGAAAACGGTGAAACGGCGGATGCCACGCAGTCTGTCGCCGAACTGCTGGAGAGAATAGAGCAGGCGGATCGTTCCGGCTTGGATATCTTCGGTATTGGCGAGCATCATCGGCATGAATTTTTAGATTCGGCAAACGCGGTTATTCTCGCCGCTGCCGCCGCACGCACCGAGCGCATTCGTCTGACCAGCGCAGTTACGGTGCTGAGCGCGGCTGACCCGGTGCGTGTGTTTCAACAATTCGCCACGCTCGATTTGATTTCAAAAGGTCGTGCCGAAATGGTTGTCGGGCGCGGCTCGTTCACCGAAGCCTTTCCGCTATTTGGATTTAGTCTCGGCGATTACGACGAGATTTTCGCTGAAAAGCTCGAACTCTTGCTCAAAATTCGGGACAATGAAACCGTCAATTGGTCGGGCAAATTTCGCCCCGCACTGGAAAACCAGGCGATTTATCCGCGTCCGCTGCAAAAGCCGTTTCCCATCTGGATCGGGGTCGGTGGTACGCCGCAATCTTTCCTCCGCGCCGGAATGCTTGGACTGCCGCTCGTGGTCGCCATTATCGGCGGCGAAACGCATCGCTTTCGCTCGCTCGTAGATTTATACCGCGATGCCGGAGCGCGCGCCGGACATGCGCCCGAAGCATTGAAAGTTTCATTGCATTCAATCGGTTATGTCGCCGACACGACCGAACAAGCCGTTGAAGAGTTCTTTCCGGGCTACGCCGAAACCTTCACTAAAATCGGCAGAGAGAGAGGCTGGCCGCCCGTGACGCGTGCCGCTTTTGACGCGCAGCGCGGCGCAACCGGCGCATTACTGGTCGGCAGTCCCGAAGAAGTGGCGGAGAAAATCCGCCGTCACAGTGAATCGCTCGGCGGCATTTCGAGAGTAACGTTCCAAATGGACAACGCGCAGATGAACCACGCCCAACTGATGCGCTCCATTGAATTGATTGGAAAGCGAATGTCGCCTCTCTTGAACGATTAAACCGTGCGGGCAGGGTTCAACTCAAGCTTCGACAGGATAACACTAGCTCCATACGCCTGTTAGCGACATTAGAACAGACGTGAGACTGACGCCGCTTTTCAGCATAGGCATCACTACGGCGATCGCCATTTAACTCAGCGTTAGGAACATCACGCCAATCGCATCCGGTAGGTTCAGCAGCAGCCGTTGGTTTCTCCAATCAAAGCCACTTAATCCAACCGTTTAAGTGCCTGACTGGAATGACCCCAAAACAGATTCGCTAATTCGATCACGCACGAGTCAAGGAGACAACGATGAAGTTTAAAGCAATCAAAGGACGTCAGGGAAGCAGCATGGAAGCGAAAGACGCGACTTACGTGGAGGCTGCCGGGTGGGGTAAGTATCGGTGGTGGCGGTATCTTCTAGGATTAGTCGTCATCTTCTTTGTGGGGCTGGTGGTCGGCGGCATCGCCATCCCCCACATCGCGTTCCTGTTCGGCGGTCAGGAGTGGCTTGCGGCGGTCAATCGGCTGGATTACGCCGCGCTCGGCCCCGTGGGGGGCTTCGTTGCGGTCACGGCAATTTTTTCGTTCTTCCTCGCGGGAATCTTGATCGCCGTCACCCTCGTTCACCGTCGTCATCCCCGGACGCTGGTCACAGCACGGGAGCGGATAAGTTGGCGGCGTGTCGGTCACGGATTTGTGGCGTGGTTCGTGCCATTCTGGCTGATCGCTGGGTTGGGACAGTACTTCTTCTATCCCGACACCTTCTCTTTTAACGTTGACTTTGACTTTGCAACATTCGCGCTCTTCGTCCCGATCGCACTGATTTTCACTGCGATCCAGACCACCACCGAGGAGCTTTTCTTTCGCGGATACATTGTGCAGGGCGCGAGTATTGTTTGGTCTAACCGCGTCTTTCTGGCACTGGTGCCAGCCACGATCTTCGCCCTGGCGCACCTCTTCAACCCGGAGGCGAGCGCGGGCGGCTGGCTTACGGTCTTCTTCAACTACTTCCTCGTTCCAGGTCTGCTGTGGACCGTGGTTTCGTTGATTGACGGAACCACCGAACTCGCCATTGGCGTACACTTCGCGCACAACATCGGCGGCAATCTCTTGATAGGCGTAGCCGGAAACGCCGTGAACGCACCGACTCTGTTCACAATCAGCAAATTCCACGCGACCTACACGGCTCTATCAATGCTGGTTGTCGTACCCGTGTTTCTGGCGATCGCCTACAAGGTGTTCAAACGCGACGAGGTATCCAAACCCGTTGATTCCTGAACCCATCAGTAACTCGATCAAAGGAGTTCATCGCTATGTCTAAAGTGTCTTCTAACCGCCCACAGAAGTCCCCTGCCGCGATTTGCTTACAATTCCGGTGATGGTAGCTGCTGGCATGAGGGGATAGAACAGTTCGGAGTTTGATTCTATGCCGAAGGTCAATCTTGATTGAAACAAGAAAAGGATGTGTTGGTTGAGAGACTGCTCTGTTAAAGCATCCACTTGGAATAAAGGAGAGATTTAAATGTCTGAGAAAAATAAAGCAGTTTTATTAGAGGGAAATGCGGCGATCGCTGAAGGCAATGAGGCTGATATGGAGTACATGCAAGCTGCGGTACTGACTGCTTTTGGTAGTGCTGAGGTGTTTGAATTTCAAACCATACCGAAGCCAGTTCCAAAAGCGACCCAAGTTCTGGTAAGAGTATATGCAACCTCGCTCAATCCCCTTGATTATCAAACCCGTCGAGGTGACTACAAAGATTTAGTGCGTCTCCCTGCAATTATCGGAGTTGACGTTTCGGGTGTGATTGAAGCGATTGGAGAGGCAGTCACTCATTTCCAAGTTGGAGATGAAGTTTACTACTCACCCCAGATTTTTGGCGAGTTTGGTAGTTATGCTCAATACCACGTTGCAGAGGAAAGCATCGTTGCAGTTAAGCCGACTAATTTGACCCATGTTGAGGCAGCTTGCTTGCCGTTGGCAGGAGGAACTGCCTGGGATTGCCTTGTAACCAGAGGGAATTTACAAGTCGGTGAAACAGTTCTAATTCATGCTGGAGCGGGTGGAGTCGGTTCGATCGCAATTCAACTGGCGAAAGCAATGGGTGCTTATGTATATACAACATGCAGTGCAGAAAACTTTGACTTTGTTAAGAAGCTGGGTGCAGATTATCCCATCGACTACAAGCAAGAAAATTATATTGAAGTGATTGGCCGAGAAACGAATGGTCGGGGTGTTGATTTGGTTTTAGACACGGTTGGAGGAGACACGATTGGACGTAGCTCAGAGGTGATTCGTCCATTTGGAAAACTGGTCACAATTGTCGATACTGCAACCCCTCAAACACTGCTTGATGCCTGGGGTAAGAATTTGACGATTCACTTCGTTTTCAGCCCTCAGTATAGAGACAAATTGGACGCACTGAGAAACCTGATTGAACGCGACCAGATTCGACCCGTCATTGATTCAGTTCTGCCTTGGAGCGACATCGTTCAAGCTCATCAACGTTTAGAACAGGGAAGAATGCGAGGCAAGATTGTTCTGCAATTGACTGAGTGATAAAAACGCGCTGCTATTTTTCTCTGTTCTGATGCTACGAGCTACATCACAGGTTACTCAACACTTTAGATAGATAAACCAGGAGTATTTAATCATGGTCAAAGAGCAAACTGTAGACGGACAAGCAAGTTTACAAGCAACTACCCATCTGACACCAGCCCAGGAGTCTTTGCAAGCACTTTGGGAAGAGCATTTACAGTACGAATTTGGCACTCGCAGTACTGAAGATGCCCTCGCTACGATGGTTGAAGAGGCTTACGTTAACCACATCCCGGTAATGATTGGGGGAGTTGGGAAACCAGCACTGCACGAGTTTTATTCCAAATACCTCATTCCACAGATGCCGCCAGATATGGAGTTGACCCTAATCTCGCGCACGATCGGAACCGATCAACTCGTGGATGAAATGGTGGCTAAGTTTACTCATACTGTTTGGATGGAATGGATATTACCCGGTGTTGCTCCCACTGGAAAACGGGTTGAATTGCCAGTAGTTGCGATTATTCGGTTTCGTGACGGCAAAATAGCCCACGAACACATTTACTGGGATCAGGCAAGTGTATTGGTTCAAGTCGGCTTGCTCGATCCGGGTACACTTCCCGTCGTGGGCGTTGATAGTGCGCGTAAGGCGATCAATCCCAACTTACCTTCAAACACACTAATCGATCGCGACTAAGTACTGTGATTCACAGATAGGGTTTGGAGATAAAACCAGGGGGGTGTGGGGGCTGCGCCCCCAGCCAGGGGTTCCACCCCTGCACCCCAAATTCCCACCCTTATTTATGACGAGTTGTACTAAGTGTAGGAGTCAGCAAATATCAATGCCTAAACCCGCCATTTTGCAACCAGGATCGCAACTCGCCTGACCCAGCTACGTTCTATACCCGTGGTGAAAAAGGCTATCTGGATTATTCAGCCCTAGCAAAAGTTTAGAAACTTAGAAAACGAGATAACTCACATGAAAGTTTTGATTGTTCTTGCACACCCAGAGCCGAAAAGTTTTAACGGAGCAATGTTTCAGACAGCAATTGACACGTTCAAAGACTCTGGGCATGAGGTTCAATATTCAGATCTCCACACCATGGGATTTGACCCTGCATCCGATCGCCGCAACTTTACGTCTGTCAAAGATCCTGACTACTTTAAGCAGCAACTTGAAGAGATGTATGCCATTGAAGTTGGAGGATTCATTCCAGAAATTGAAGCTGAGCTCCAAAAACTGGAATGGTGCGATCTGATGATTTGGCAATTCCCTTTGTGGTGGTTCAGTGTCCCTGCAATTTTGAAGGGGTGGGTCGATCGCGTCTTTGTTATGGAGCGTGTTTACGGTAGTGGACATATGTATGAAACGGGCAGATTTCGAGGTAAGCAAGCAATGCTCTCGTTGACCACAGGTAGCACAGAAGAGGAGTATCTTGCAGGCGGTTTTAACGGTGATATCCATGCTATTCTGCGCCCAATTCAGCGAGGGATGCTGCAATTCGTTGGCTTTGACGTTCTTGCTCCGCAGATTGTCTATGCCCCCGTTCGCCAAACAGATGCAGTTCGTCAACGTATCTTGAATGATTTTTCGCAACGATTGCGAACCATTGAACGTGAGTTGCCGATCGCCGTAGGTCAGTATTGATCGGCATGGAACTGGCGGGACTGGATTTATGGGGCACGCAGCCAGGATCGTACTCATCCCGGTTGTAGAAGGCGTTTCTTATTGCTGGCTCCTACAGGTATTGCTCATTGAGTTTTTGACGCAAGTAACATAACCATTCACAACAAGAGGTCACTATCATGATGTTTAAAGACAAGGTTGCTTTAGTGACGGGAGGGACATCGGGAATTGGTAGAGCAACCGCGATCGCCTATGCCCAACAACAAGCAAAGGTAGTGGTGGTGGGTCGTCGAATTGACGAAGGTAAAGAAACAGTTCGATTGATTCAAGAAGCTGGTGGAGAGACGATTTTTGTGCAAGCCGATGTCACGAAAGAAGCCGATGTTGAAGCAATGGTTGATAAAGCGGTTAGCGTTTTTGGTCGGTTAGATATTGCTTCTAACAATGCAGGAACGATCGGCGAAAATCCCTCTTTGATTGAGCAAACAGAAGCGGAATACGATCGCACGATGAACGTCAATGTTAAAGGCATTTGGTTGTCGATGAAGTATGAAATTGCTCAGATGTTGAAACAGGGAAGTGGTGCGATCGTCAATACGGCATCTGCGAATGGAGTCGTTGCATTTCCTGCCTTCCCCCTCTACACTGCGAGTAAAAGTGCAGTCATAGGCTTAACAAAAGCGGCTGCGCTTCAATATGCCAAAGCGGGGATTCGCATCAATGTCGTGGCACCAGCGGTAATCGAAACAGAGATGTTTGAAGCAGCGACAGGTGGGCAGGATGAGGTCAAAGCTTATATAACAGGACTCCACCCGATCGGGCGAATTGGCACGCCGCTTGAAGCTGCAAATGCAATCCTGTTTTTATCATCTGACCTGGCATCGTTCACAACAGGTGAAACATTGATGGTAGATGGTGGGTATGTAACGCAATAGTCGATTGGCAGTGCGAAATGTTTGATACAGCACTTCAAGCGACTCACTAAGAGAATGCCTGAGAAGTATCTACAGTTCTGCATTTGGCCCCCTAAATCCCCCAAGTTTGGGGGACTTTGAGGCAGATTTCCCCCCAAATTTGGGGGGCTAGGGGGGCGGTTCAGGCAACATTAAACGCTTTTCAGGCATCCTCTAAAGCAACACTGAAATTGGTTCGCTAACTCCATCAGAAACTCCATAGGAATCTGCAAGAAATTGAGTGTTGGAACTGACTACACTCAAGTGAACTAAGACAAAGAGAACTTAGGAGTTGATGATGTCCAAAGTGTCTTCTAACTCACCACCACAAAACTAAAGAAAGGAATCATTACCATGAGTACCCAACCGACCGAAGTGATCAAAGAGTTTCTGGCGAATACGGCAATCGAAAAGGTCGAGGCGGCTGCCCGACGGCTCGTTGCGGAGGATGCAACATACATTTCCCTGAATTTCGACAACCCTGAACTGAAGCAAATCTTGCCTTGGACGGGAACCTCTAAAGGTCCCCAAGCGTTCATCGATACGTTCTCCGGGGTTGCGAAATGGTGGACGCATGAGGACTTCACCGTTACCGCCCTCTTCGGTGAAGGCGAGAACGTTGCGGTGTTCGGCAGGTTCACGTACCGCTCGGTCTCGCTGAGCAAGGCGGCGACCTCACCGTTCTCGATCCACGCCAAGGTACGCAACGGGAAGATCGTGTACTTTCAGTTCATGGAGGATACTTTCGCGACCGCTCGCACGTTCAGCCAGAAGGGGACTTGGGCCATCAAAATCGCTCCGAACCAGCCGGAGTTTGAGGTGTAATAGCAGCCTACGACGCCTACCATGCGCTGCACCGGAACGCTATCTTCTTGCAGCCTATTTGTCCCTTGAGATGCCGAGCACTTTATTACCGATAAGGTCTAATGAAAAGAGAGTTAGCGATAAATTTTCTGTTCTCGTTTGTGGGCGGCGCAATGGTCTGGGCCTTGTCACCCTTTTTATCCGGGCAGGTCGAACCGTGGGATGCGAAAGGTTTTTATTATGCCGCAGCACTTCTTATTGTTGGCCTTGTCGTTGGACTTGCTCGACCTAAACATGTTTGGTCGCACTATGCCGGTATTATTCTTGGTCAACTGACGTATATGCTTTGTTTTCTGTCCGGCGGTCCGTTAATTCCTGTTGGAGTCGCTATTTTAGCGGCTTACTCCACAATCGCTTTAGCAGGAGCAGCAAGTGGGATCTGGTTTCGTCGCGTCAGCCGGGGTGCGCGGTGATTTTGCTGCCTAACATAGCCTCTGATGCAACAGACAAAAACACATCATCAATTTACAACGGAGAAACCTCTCATGCCTTACATTACTGTTGGTCAAGAAAACTCTGCAACCATCGATCTCTACTACGAAGATCTGGGGACAGGACAACCGATTGTACTGATTCATGGATTTCCATTGAACGGACATTCCTGGGAGAAGCAGGTTTTAGTTTTACTGAATGCAGGATATCGAGTGATTACCTACGATCGCCGAGGATTTGGTGCTTCCAGCCAACCCTCGTTTGGTTATGACTACGATACCTTCGCCGCCGATTTGAATACACTCATGACCAAGCTTGACTTGCAAAATACCGTGCTGGTCGGCTTCTCAATGGGAACCGGTGAAGTCACACGTTATCTTGGCAAATACGGCTCAGAGCGGGTGCAGAAAGCCGTGCTAATGGCTCCCGTTCCACCGTTTCTGTTAAAGACAGACGACAATCCAGAGGGCGTTGACCAAAGCGTTTTCGATGGCATTATGAAAGCGATCGTTGCAGATCGTCCAGCTTACTTTTCTGAATTTTTCAAAGCGTTCTTCAATGTGGATGTGTTGTTGGGTGACCGTATCAGCAATGAAGCGATTCAAGCCAGTTGGAATGTAGCAGCAGGGGCTTCTGCCAAAGGGACTTTGGACTGTGTACCTTCCTGGCTCACCGATTTCCGCGATGATCTGCCCCGCATTGATGTACCGACTCTGATTATTCATGGAGATAGCGATCGCATTTTGCCGCTTGAGTCTACCGCAGCAAGACTGCCAAAGCTGATCAAAAACAGTCAACTGGTTGTCATTCCGGGTGGGCCGCACGCCATCAATTGGACTCACGCCGATCAGATCAATCCCCTGTTGCTGGACTTTCTTCAACAGAAATAATCAGTGACTTGCCGGATTCCTGTCCTGTGAAACAACGCTGTGATTCACCCCGCTGAGTCAAGCTCAAATGATACACAATTTGTCTAGTTCTAAAGAGGCAATCCTATGACTGTCCCCACTCAAACGTCTCGAACCGTTGCCGGAGTCATCAACAGCGTTGAAACACTGGAAGGGGCCGGATTTCTTGTCCGTCGGCCCTTTCCCAAAAGTAGCTTCTCTGAATTTGACCCGTTTCTTCTCCTCGACGAGTTGGGTCCGATTAATCTAAAGCCGGGTCAGGCAAAAGGTGCACCCGATCATCCGCACCGGGGCTTTGAAACCGTCAGCTATGTCTTGGATGGACGGTTAGAACACAAAGACTCTGCGGGGCACGCCGGGCTACTAAATCCGGGTGATGTCCAGTGGATGACAGCAGGTGCGGGGGTCGTGCATTCCGAGATGCCGGAGTCAATGTTTACCCAAACGGGTGGACGGCTCCACGGCATTCAACTATGGGTCAATCTGCCACAACGAGACAAAATGATGCCGCCCCGCTATCAGGAAATTCCAGCGGCTCAGATTCCGGTCGCTCAAACCGAAGATGGGTCTGTGACGGTGCAGGTGATTGCGGGAGAAGCGTTAGGGGCAAAAGCCGTAATTCAGACGCGCACGCCGATAACTTACCTCCACTTCACCCTGCAACCAGGGGCAACGATGATTCAGCCCGTACCAAAAGAGTACAACGCCTTTGTCTATGTACTGGAGGGGTCTGGGTTATTTGGGACAGAGCCAGCACCTGGTGATGATGGGCAGATGGTGCTCTTTTCTCAAGATGGAGAAGATGTGGCGATCGCCAACCCTGCTGATGCTCAGCGTCCTCTAGATCTTCTGCTGATTGCAGGTGTACCCCTTAACGAACCAGTCGTACGCTACGGTCCATTTGTCATGAACACTGAAGCTGAAATTACTCAGGCAATCAACGACTACCAGGCAGGAAGGATGGGACGAATTGATGCTTAACACATCTCAATATCAGATTAGTCAACATCAACGCTTGAGTGAGTTGCGAATCAAACTACTGCATCTGCACAAGCTTTTACTAGAGACTGAGCGTCTTACCTATGAGCAAGTTCGAGGGCATGTTTCTGGAGGTGAATTGCTACAACTGGTGATTAGTCATGAGCAGTTTGCCTGGTTGCATCGACTCTCAGAATTGGTTGTCCAAATCGATGAGTTGCTTCATGCCGATGAACCTGTTACATCAGAGGCAATTGAAGCGATCGACAGTGACATTCGGACACTGCTCAGCCCCGATGAATCGGGCGATGAGTTTGCGATGAAATACAACATGGCGTTACAACGCCACCCCGATGTCGTGTTAGCTCATGCAGATGTCATGTTGTTGCTGGCCTCTGAAAATGGTTAAAGGTAGGTTAGAAGCCTTCAGTGATGGGGTAATCGCTATTATTATCACCATTATGGTGCTGGAGTTAAAAATACCTCATGAGTCAGATTTAGCTGCACTACGTCCGTTGATTCCAACCTTTCTAAGCTATGTGTTGAGTTTCGTGCATGTTGGTATCTACTGGAACAATCACCATCATCTGTTTCAGGCAGTCCGACAAGTGAATGGTTCAACGTTGTGGGCAAACCTACATTTGTTGTTCTGGCTATCATTATTTCCCTTTGTCACCGCATGGATGGGTGAAAATCACTTTGCTGCGTTGCCTGTTGCGCTTTATGGTGTGGTTCTATTGTTGGCTGCGATCGCCTACTTCGCTCTGACCCGCACACTTGTTTTTTACCACGGTCAAGATTCCACACTTGCAACCGCTCTTGGTCGGAATTTTAAAGGCAAGTTATCAGTATTGACTTATGCAGTTACAATTCTACTTGCTTTTGCAATCCCTTGGCTTGCATGTGGATTATACGTTCTGGTTGCAGTTCTGTGGCTCATTCCCGATCGCCGTATCGAAAAGGCATTGAACTCATAAAGTTCCATTTTTGATGCAACAAAAACCAGCTAATAAACCCTCTGCACCAGCACGAATATAGGCTGTTGGTCACAGACAAACGCAAACAACATCATTGGCATACTCGTGATCAACAGAGATGGAAGCGCCTTGACTACACCGACTCTGTTCAAAATCAGTGAGTTCCACGCGACCTATGTGGCGCTATCGGTGCTGGTTGCAATACCTATATTCCTGGCGATCGCCTACAAGGTGTTCAAACCCGACGAGGCATCCGAACCCGTTTTCCAGAGCGATCGGAGGGGTTGTCGGTGATCTCGTCCATTCGTAAAACCATCAGCAGATGTATCAAAGGACTTCATCAACTATGTCTCAAGTTTCTTCTAATCACCCACGAGATCTTGACCGACCCACGCACGACATAGGGGCAACGGTTTCTGCTAAGGAGAGATCCTTGCTCACCCGCAAAACCTACGTCCGCAACTTGCTAATGACTGGGGCAATGGGGCTTACCCTCAGTGTCTGCGGCCAGTTCGCAGCCGCGCAGCAGCCCGCACCGGAGAGCGTTCCGGTGGAGGCGCAGCAGCCTACAGCCACGCAGCCACACACGCCAGAGGCGACCGTGACTGCTGCGGTTGCCTCTGCCGACAAAGCGGTCACGCACGTCGAGAACGACCGCGTTCCCCAAGGCGCGGCCTGGACGCAGCACTACTTTCCGTCCTCGGACGGCTCCGACGTCGAGCTGCATGCCGATGTGCTCCTGCCTGAAGGACTGGCCGCAGGTCAGAAGGTGCCGGTGATTCTGGTGGTCGGGCCGTACTTGGGGCACTCCGGCCAAATGGCACTGGAAAACCACGCGCACACCGGCCCATCCCTTCGCTTCCACGACTTCATCACCGGCACCAACCTGTTCGAGCGCGGCTACGCCTTCGTCATGGTGGACCTGCGCGGCTTCGGCGGCTCCACCGGATGCATGGACTTTGCGGGACCGGGTGCTCAGGCCGATGTCAGGGCCGCAATCGACTGGGCCGCGACGCAGCCCTGGTCGACGGGTGCTGTCGGGATGTACGGCAAGTCCGCCGACGCCATCACCGGACTGATCGGCAACAACCTCAATCACGACGCGCTTAAGGCGGTCGTCGCGCAGGAACCCATCTGGGACGTGTACCGCAACTTCCGCTCGAACGGTGTTCCCCGCTCGACGATTGTCAGCATCCCCAGCGTCTATAACACCATTGCCATGCTGCCCCAGATGCCGGACGACGACGAGCGTTACCGGACAAATGCCGAGTACGAGAAGACGAACCCAGGCTTATTTTGCCAATTTGACAACCTGGTCAAATACCAGATCGCCGATTCCGAGTCCGATCACTGGACGACCCGTGACCTGGCGGAGCAGGCCAAGGGCACCGACACGCCACTGTTTTTCACGCAGGGCTTCCTCGAGTGGAGTACTGAAGCCGAGGCGATGGAGGAGTTTCTCGCGAACCACCAGGGGCCACAGCGCGGCTGGCTCGGCCCGTGGGCGCACGTGCGGGGCAACGACCGCTTTGTTGTGGACGGGCGGCTGGAGATGGGCCGCGAGGGCTGGTTCGACGAGGTGATCTCCTTCTACGACCAGCACCTCAAGGGCGTCGAACCGACCGTGGCCTACCCAGCCTACGTTGTGCAGGACAGTACCGGTGCCTGGCGTGCCCAGGACACCTGGCCGGTTGTGGAGTACTCCGCCACCATCCCGCTTGGCGGCGGGTCGTATCTGGACGACGGCCTGCTCGCCGACCCCGCAGCCGAGGCTCCCAACCGCTTCTTCGTCTGGTCTGCGCCGCTTGAGCACCCAGTTCGCATTACCGGCACGCCACGGATATCGCTTGAGATCGAGGGTTCCGGCAACGTCATGGTCGATCTCTACGACGTTGCCCCCGATGGCAGCGCCGTCATGTTCAATCAGCAGGTGGCGGTGGTGAAACCCGGCACGACAAGCTTCGAGCTGCGGTCAACGGACTGGACGCTGCCCGTCGGCCATGCGCTAGCCGTCGAGGTCGGCACCATCCAGCCAGGGTTTGCGCTCGCAAACGACTGGATCGACACGCCGTCCTACGAGACGATCATCGTCCGCGACGCGTGGCTTGAACTCGCCCTGGACGATCCGGCCAATGACACACCAACGCCCGGCGACCCGGCACCGTGGCTGGAGCTCTACCGGCAGGAGTTCACGGAAAAGCTATCCCCCGGCACCCCGAGCTTCACCCTGCCAACGGGAGACCGCTGACCCACATCCTATGCTGTGCTGTACGCACGACTCAGCGCCAATAGGTTCACGAGTAGGAACACCATGTTCGCTACTCTGCAATTTTAGATGGTGAATCAAATGATTAAGTACAAAGATTTTGCGCCTCGGATTACTGAACGGGGACCTTTCGGCGGACCTGCCGAGTATGAATCCTTCTCTGAGGTTGTGAGTGAGGTCAATCAGTGGATTGCAAGTACAACAATACAGGTGATCAATGTTGAAACTGTTGTTTTACCCGATCGCATTGAAGGCACAAGTGATGATGTCTACGGAGTGACGACCAGTAATGCTTTCTACCCAGTGATGATCAGTCAGGGTCTTGCAATCAATTGCTTTCAATGTGTACGTATCTGGTACAGAGAATAAGCTCCTGAACATTAGTGTCTAAATCAGAACAAGGAACACCATGAATAAGCCCAAGTTTTTTGTTACCCCCGGTTATGGGGAATACATGCTGAATAACTTGCATTACTCGCAAGCCGTAAAAATTGGCGATCGCGTGGAGACATCTGGTCAAGGCGGCTGGGATGACAATCTGCAAATTCCCGAATTGCTTGCGGACGAGATTGCCCAGGCGTTTCGGAACGTAGAGCGAACCCTGGCAACTGCCGGGGCAGGCTGGGAGCATGTTGTTCATGTCAATTCTTACCATGCTGGTGGGTTGCCCCCAGAAGTTAATGAGGTGATGGTCAGGCTATATCGCCATTACATGCCCAACCATGCCCCCATTTGGACGCAGGTAGGAGTCGCGGCACTTGGGCTGCCAACGATGCGGGTTGAAATCCGCGTTACTGCAATTGTTTCGTGAGTTTTGCATCAGCGACAACACTGCTCTACACCGATCAGAGCAAGCAGATGGAGTCATAACTGCGACACAAAATTGATGCTAACTAGAACTGATCCATCAGGAGGACAATCATGAAACTTCAACTCATTTTCGGAGTACTAACGATCGCGACAGGGTTGCTCGGAGGTTCATTCACTCATCCCGCGATCGCGAAGCACTGCTACGAAGCGCAGATCGCACACAGCATTTCTTCACAGCAAACCTCCCCCATTCTGATCGCCACTGCCTACACTGATTTAACCTTACCCACCTTGCGCCAGGGCGATCGCGGTAGAAACGTGGAACTGTTGCAGCATATCCTTCAAGACAATGGCTTTTTAGGAGCCGCAGGCGTGAGATTAGGCAATCCAAGAGGGGCGATCGTTGATGGCATCTTTGGTGAGATTACAGCTTCTGCGATACGAGATTTACAGCAACGGTACGAAATTCCAGTCACAGGGCAAGTCAATCCTACAACTTGGGGAGTCCTGGATATGCACGAAAACCCCTATCGATCGCCGCTTCCCTGGAAACAATAGAACATTACACAACCATAAGCCAGAGATTTCTCATGAACCGAAAGATTCTTTCAACCAAAATCACACCTACAACCACAATCGCGATCCCAATTCTGTTTGGCGCACTCCTACTGTGCAAGTTTCCATCCCTGGCTCAAGTCAGTTCACAAGTAATTCCCAGAATCGAAGTGATCGAAAGTGCTGAAGGGATTCCACCCAGCTATCGTTTAGTCATTAGCCGATCTCAGGACAATGTTTATATCTTCTGTCCGACTGGCTTCGAGCCACAGTTTAACTATCTGCAAAATGTGAAGGCGATTCAATGTAAGCCGTTTACCAGTCCCTAGTACAGCAAAAAATAAGTTTTGAAAGGGGTGAAGGGGTTCCACCCCTTCTTGGGGGCGAAGCCCCCGAACCTCCTACATTGCAGAACTTTGTGTTCGCAACACTAGAAGTGAACCAGTGAGGGGCAACAGCATAACAACAACTCACACCACTTTTTGATTTGCACAAAGGAGAAATTCAGATGTCAGAAAACAATAAAGCCACTTTAAAAGCGGCAAATGCGGCGAACGCTGCGGGCAACTATGAAGGATTCTTGTCATTCTGCACTGACGACACGAAATGGACGTTCATAGGGGACAAGACCCTTAACGGAAAAGAAGCTGTTCGCCAATATATGGCAGAGACATACATAGAGCCGCCAAAGTTTACGGTCGCCAACTTAATTGCTGAGGGTGATTTCGTCACGGCAGTTGGCGACATTACACTGAAGGACGCAGACGGGAGGGCGGATCATTACTCGTACTGCGATGTCTGGCGTTTTCGCGGCGACAAGATGGTCGAATTAAGGGCTTTCGTCATTAAAACCGAAGTCAAGGATGAAACTAGCAGCGTACCGTAATTAGAAGCTCATAGATTCGTCTTTTGAATCTACCGCAAGCTAGAGGGTATAACTTTAATCTTGTCCGTGGTGTGATCGCTGAGGTAGGGTAAATCGCTGCCGCGATCGCCGCTCCAGTCACCCTGCCCCTGCTGTTTCAACACCTGCAAGATTTCCTCAAACACAGAGAAAACGTGCTCAGGGGCCACGGGATCGAGCAAGTCCCGGATTTGGTTGTCGCTTGGAATCTGATGGACACCAAACAGGCTTTGGGCATTACTGTTGCCCTTGCGGCCCTCCATCATGCGCAGATAGGCCAGAAATGAAGGGGTTTGGGTGAAGAACACGCTAAACGCGCTCAAGGCTGCATTTTCCATCCCATAGCGGGTGTTCTTGCCACTGCGTTTGTCCTCGCTACCGGACAAACGCTGGTGAAAAGAACCGACTATTGTGTTAAACAACCCCCGTTCGCTCAACGGTTCTGGCTCTCTTGGCTCTCTCAGATGTCCTTACAATATTGGACCAGGAGTTTATGTTGAAGCAAGCCAAGGCGATCGTGGCGGTAAAGTTACACAATTCCAGGGTGCTGCTGCAACGACTGAATCGGCAACGTACAACAGAGCAGGCAACTCAGGCGATCGCAGAGTTAGCCCAATTGATTCAGCAGGTAGCCAAGCCTTGGCCGTCTTGAGTCTGGGGTTGAGCGATCGCATTTGACTGTGGAATTGCTCGCCCTCCATCTGGCATTACCTGTTTTTTCCCACAGTGAACGATCGCTAAGACCTTTGGGACAATAGCATTAGCTAGGCAGTATGGGTGAAAATCAATAAAACCTTAATGGAATCCTTTCGAGTAATGACTGCAATTCAACCAAAACCAATGTTACTGAGTGCCACTCTGCAATCTACTGCGATTGAAAATCGCCCTGCTCAGGTCGCTTGGACAATTGCACGAGTGGCGGTGGGCTTACTAATGATCCACAACGGATTTAGCAAACTGGCAGATGTGCAGGGGTTTGCAGACGGAGTTGTAAGTTTTATTGGCTTGCCTTACCCGGTTTTCTTCACCTATTGTGCTGCCTACGCTGAAATTGTGAGTTCGATTCTGCTGGTAGTTGGATTATTCTCTCGGCTCAACGCCTTAATCTTGCTATTTACCATGCTGATTGCAATATTCTTTCATCTCAAAAAAGATGGCTTGCACATTCCCCCATTGGAAACGGCTTCCCTGTATGCCCTGTGGTTTAGCTTCTTCTTGACCAATGGTGGCGGGTTATTCTCCCTCGATACGGCGATCGCAAATTGGTTGGGGAGATCCACGTCTCCGTAAGGTAGTGAGTGGGAATTAGTATCGGTTAGGATTCGAGTACCCAAATCTGACAGTTTTGAATGAATTAGTGCTGCTGCAAGGATATTTCTCGTGGTTCTATACGCAGTTCGATCGCCCCTAACGCTTTGAGTGCGAACTTTTGAGCATTGGTGAGTCCTTTGATATCCAAAATGTTCATTCCTTCACAAGGACGGGGCGATCGCAGGCTTTGCAAGCAATCTCCGGTAGACGGATTCCAGATGCGAATGGTTTCGTCTTCACTGCCGCTAATCAACACACTATTGAGATCGCTCCTGCCATCAGGAGGCACACTAAAAACGACCGCCCAAATCCGATTATGGTGACTTTGGAGAACTTGCAATCGCTCGCCAGTGACCGTGTCCCATAATTGAATTGTCTGGTCATTGCTACCACTGGCGATACAGGTTCCATCCGGGCTAAAAGCGATCGCCTGAATCCAGTTCTCGTGTCCATGAAGGGTTTTCAAGCATTCCCCTGTCTGCACATCCCAAATCTTGACAACGCGATCGTCTCCGCCGCTGCCGATCAGAGAACCATCGGGGCTAAAGGCAACGGCCCAAATACCGCTGGTGTGCCCCGCTAAAACCCGCAGACACTCTCCAGAATGGCTGTCCCACAGGCGAATCGTTTGGTCATCACTACTGCTAGCAATGATCGTTTGAGAGGGTTGGGGTGAAAAGGCAACACACCTGACCCAACTGTCATGCCCATCTAAGCGATGTAAACATTCCCCCGTTTGCACGTCCCATAAACGAATGGTGTGGTCAGTACTACCGCTGACCAACAGTTTTCCATCTCGATTGAACCTGACTGATCGCACCCAGCTATCGTGTCCTTGCAGGATTTTGAGACACTCCCCCGTCACACTGTCCCACAGGCGAATGGTATGGTCGCTGCTGCCACTGGCAATCATGTGATTTTGCGGGCTAAAAGCAACCGATCGCACCCAACTGGTATGTCCATTCAGGGTTTTAATGCACTGTCCTAGTTTCAGATCCCACAGGCGAACGGTGCGATCGCTGCCCCCGGTTACCAGGTAGCGTCCGTCAGCACTGCTGTCAAGCGATAGGATGCCGCTGATATGTCCCCGTAACGTTTTGAGGCATTGTCCAGTCTGCACATCCCACATTTGTACGGTCTGGTCACTCCCTCCCAAAATCAGAGCTTTACCATCTGGACTGAATGCCACCGACCAAATATCTTGAATTGGGCTTTGAAAGGTTCGCAGGCAGGTATGCGTTGTCAGATCCCACAGTTTGGCGGTCTGGTCATTACTGGCACTCGCCAGGAGGGTTCCCGTTCCATCAAAGGTGACTGACTGTACCCAGTTGGTGTGCCCTTGCAGGGTGACAGCACAAGCTCCCGTCTGCACATCCCACAGTTTGATGGTCTGGTCACGGCTCCCACTGGCCAGCAGAGAAGTGATTGGACTAAAAGCAACCGATTGTACCCAGTCTGTATGCCCTAACAATGTCCTAACACACTCACCTGTCTGCACATCCCAAATCTTGATCGTTTTATCGTTACTGCCACTGGCAAGCAACGTTTGATCTGGGCTGAATGCCACTGACCAGACCCAATTTTGATGCCCTTCGAGCACTCTCAAGCAAACTCCGGTTTGGACATCCCATAAGCGCACGGTTTGATCATTACTGCTACTGGCTAACCATCGTCCATCGGCACTAAACGCCACTGCCCAGACCCAGTTCTGATGCCCTTTCAACGTCTTCAGGCATTGTCCGGTTTGCATATCCCATAAACGGATTGTTTCATCTTCACTACCAGTGGCAATGATGGAATCGGTTGGACTGAAAGCCACGGAGTGAACCCAACCGCGATGCCCCTGGTAGACTCGCACTTTTTTGCCATCTTTGGTTTGCCAGAGACAGATATCGTTATCCGTTGTCGCTGTCGCAAAATAGTGACCATCTGGACTGAAGGCAACTGAAAGCGTACTGGCAAAGGTTTCTGTCAAAACGGAACGAGAGAGGTCTGAATAGGCAAAGTTGACGTAGTTTAGATTTGCACCCTCCAAATAGGCTTGCCAAATGGTGAGATGGGAACAGTCATAACCGCTGAGATCCGTTCCCAGTTGTAATAAAAGATTGAGGATGTTACCTGCCAGATATCCCGGTTCGAGGGGAAAGTTGTTTCGTTGCCAATTCAGGATACTTTCCAGGTGTTTTTCTAAGTTTTGTTTTACTTTAAAGTGTTTCAACAACTGCTCTAATAATGGTGTTAGAATCAGTCGATTTTGTATCTCTCGAATATAATCTTTTGCTTCTGCTTTGAGTAGGATGTGTTGATTGAGAAGCTCAAAGCTTTCTCGATTTTGAATGATTTCATGAGCGATCGCAGTGATTAGGCGATCGCCGACATACTCCATCACCACAGGTTGTAAACTAAACAATCCGTCGTGTTTTTCAATTAAGGAGCGTTGCCCTAGCGATTTGAGTGCATCCAAAATTTGGTGGCGAGGGGGAGGTGCGATCCAATCACTACAGAGGGTGGTCAGCGAGAGAGGTTCACGAGCAACGGCTAACCCATACAAAGCCGTTTTCTCAATGGCTGAAAGACGAGCAAAATGTTGATCCAGCAGTTCATTAATTTCTGAGGTGACTGCTGTATTTTCTTGAAGAAATTGAGAAACATCTCCATCAAACAACTCTTGAATCGTTGTCGTGACAATCTTTAGGGCTAACGGATTTCCCCCATAGCGGTAGACTAACTCGTTACTAACCGTTTCAGATCCGATCTGAATTCCTTTTGCATCGATAATCTGTTGTGCATCCTCAGGAGAGAGTCCCTTTAAGTGCAGCGATCGCACGGGTAAGGTCTCTCCTTCCATTACCCCAAATTCTTTCGGTTTCTCTCGGCTCGTCAGTAATAGACAGCTTAAGTGGTTTGTTTCCCCCATTCTCTTAAAAAACTGTCCATAATCTTCATATCCTTCACGGTACTGTCCGCTGCATTCTCCTCCTTTAAGCAGCGTTTCTGCATTGTCCAGAACGAGTAAACAGCGCATGGATCGCAAGTGTTCTAGTAGAAGTGTTAGTCGAACTTCGGTTGCATCCGGTAAGGTGAGTTGGGGCGATCGCGTGATCGTTTGCAGCAAGTCTGCCAGTAGTTCCGTTAAGGGTGGAGCGTTACGGAGCGATCGCCAGATAACACAATCAAAATCCGTCACCTGCTGAGCCAGCTTAATAGACAGATGAGTTTTACCAATTCCCCCAACCCCGAATACGCCAATCAACCGACAACGAGCCGCTATCCATTTTAGAAGAAGATCCAACTCGGTCTGGCGTCCGTAAAACACCTCTACATCAGAGGCTTCACCCCAATCGTAATAGGGGGCGATCGGCGGTGGGTTTGCCCCCCTAGCCCCCCAAATTTGGGGGAAACTTGAATTTGTAAAGTCCCCCAAGCTTGGGGGATTTAGGGGGCGCGGTGACAACGCCATCTGTCGCTCAATTACGATTCGGCAATTGATTTTAGTGACCTTCTCGCCCAACACATTCGACAGCATTTGCCAGAGATCAGGTCCGACGTGCTTCCGCAAATAATGGGCTGAATAGCCACAAGCGTCTGCAATCTGGTCATAGTTCCGTCGCTCACCTAACCAGGATGCACTTAACAGTGCCCGTTGGGCTTCCCCCAAATGGCTTCCCGTCTTGGCAAACACCAGAGCGTCTATGAATGCCAGGAAGGAGAATTCGGTGCCATCTTGCGGAGAGTTGCTCACCATTCAATCATTAAAATTGCAACGCTGCTTGTCATTCATCTTTGGAGAAACTGAGAGGACTTGAGGTATTGCATCATACATTTTTCAGTTCCAGCCATTTGCAGCACCTGGAACAAACCTGGAACTTTGATCCAAAACGTTACAAAAACAGGTTGAACTTTTGGTATCGACATCCCTTCAACCCAATCTGATAATGCGGTCACTTGCACTTTGTAAGCACTTCGTCAGCCATGATTGTTGCTAAGAGGATTCGCCCATGACTCAACATCGTTTTCCATTTACCCGTCGTCAGGTCATTCGAGGACTGCTGGCAACTGGAGCCTTTGGTGCAACCTCCCACCTGTGGACGGGTTGTTCATCTACTCCAACGGCTAGTACTGGAGAAACGACAACATCTCCTGGTAGTGCGGCAGAACCCCTGGTGATGGGATTCATTTATGTGGGTCCCAAAGACGACTATGGTTGGAACCAGGCACACGCCGAAGGAGCCTCTGGAGTGGCGAAGGTTTCTGGAGTCAAAGTCGTGGAAGAAGCCAGTGTGCCTGAGACGACTGCGGTTGCTGAAACCATGCGAGGCATGATCGTTCAAGATGGCGCGAAAGTTTTATTTCCCACCTCATTTGGTTACTTCGATCCGCATATTTTGGAGTTAGCGAAGGAATTTCCAGAGGTGCAGTTTTTCCACTGTGGCACGCTGTACGAGGAAGGCAAACATCCCGCCAACGTGGGCAGCTATTTTGGATTTATTGATCAGGCATACTACATTGCTGGAACGGTTGCCGCGCATACGTCTAAAACAGGCAAGCTGGGCTTTGTTATGGCAAAACCGATTCCTCGAATTGTGCGTACACTCAATAGCTGGATGCTAGGGGCGAAATCGGTTAATCCCAGTGCCACCACTCAACTCATCATCACAGGTGCATGGACTGACCCGGTCAAAGAAGCGGAAGCCGTGAACAGCATGGCAGATCAGGGAGTCGATGTCGTCACCTGCAACGTAGACAATGCCAAAGTCGTGATGGAGACCGCAGAAAAACGCAGCATCTTTTGCAGCGGCAATGCGGTAAACCAGTCTGCCGTAGCTCCCAAAGGGTATCTCACAGGGGCTGAATGGGATTGGACGGGGGTTTACTCTAGCTACGCCAAGATGATTCAGGAGGGCAAAACACTGATGAATGGCGGTATTCCCCACACATATTTGGGCGGCTTAAAGGATAATTTCGTCAAGCTGTCACCCTATGGAGCAGCCGTCAGTGAGACAGCCAAACAAGATGCCGAAACCGCCAAAACTGGATTGTTAGATGGCTCCCTGGTGGTCTACAAGGGAGAATTGAAAGACAATACGGGTAAAGTTGTGATCCCCACTGGAACGGAATACAAGCCGGGTGATCCTGAACTTGAAAAAATGGATTGGCTGGTTGAAGGGGTAATCGGACAAATCACCGCTTAACGGAAATTGTTCACCATGTTGCGTCGTTGGCGTTCCGTTTTAGAGTCCATTTGCATCCCAGTCGGGGCGATCGCCCTTGCCCTTCTCCTATTTGGTTTGTTCTGTGCCATTCAGGGATACAACCCCTTGGCGATCTATGCTTCCATTTACAAGGCAGCCTTTGCCTCCTGGTTTTCTTGGCAAAATACCTTAATTCGTTCAGCCCCTTTAATGCTGAGTGCCCTCTGTACCGTCCTCCCGGCTCGGTTGGGATTAATCGTGATTGGCAACGAAGGTGCGTTGGTCTTAGGCGGGTTAATGGCAGCCGTGACCGGATTGGGAATGGCAAAGGCACCGCCTCTGATCGCACTGCTGGCGATGGCGATCGCAGGCATCACAGTAGGTGGACTGTGGATCATGCTGGTTGGGGCATTGCGTCACTACCGAGGGGTGAATGAGACCATCAGTAGTTTGCTGTTGAACTATGTGGCGATCGCCTTCCTCAACCATATGGTTGAGGGCCCCTGGCGAGATCCCAGTTCGCTCAACCAACCCTCCACCTATCCATTAGCAGAGGCTTTGCAACTGGGGGACTTTCCCGGTTCTCGGATTCATTACGGGCTGCTGTACGGGTTGGTGGTGTGTGCGATCGCCTATGTCCTGATTCAACGCACCACCTTCGGTTTTGCGATTCGCACCGTTGGCGGCAATATTCGCGCCGCCCGAATTGCTGGACTCGCGGTTGGCAAACTGACCTTAGCCATTTGCTTTCTGGCAGGCTCCTGTGCCGGATTGGCAGGCATGGTGGAAGTGGCAGCCGTACATGGACGGGCAAATGGCGCGCTCCATTCAAACTATGGCTATACCGGAATTTTGGTTGCTTTTGTGGCGAAACAGAATCCCTTAGCCGTTGTTCTAGTCTCTACTTTGTTAGGCGGTATCTTAGCCAGCGGCAGCATTTTGCAACGCGCTCATGGAATGCCCGATGCGACGGTTCTAGTCTTTCAAGGCTTGATCTTCCTGGTGATTCTGTATAGTGAGTCGCTTTACGGTCAGCTTCCCTGGTTTCAAGAACCCGCCATCATCGATGATGACGCGGTTGCTTCGCAGTTCCCCGAAGGGGTAATCGCCCCTGCTCAACCCCTTGATCCGCTTTCGTCTACCGTGCAAGGAGTTCATCAATGACCCCTGAATCTCTCGGTTGGTGGGGTGTGCCCCTGGCAATTCTAGGTGGCTTACTGCGGGGCAGTGTTCCCTTTTTGTTTGTCAGTTTAGGAGAATGTTTGACGGAAAAAAGCGGCAAGATCAATCTGGGTTTAGAAGGAACTTTGCTGATGGGTGCGATGAGTGCCTACGCCGTTTCCTATCACACCGGATCACCCTGGCTAGGGGTTGTTTGTGCCGGAGTTGCCGGAATGGGGTTAGGTGCCATTCATACCTGGCTCGTGCAACAGCGCAGAGTCAACGATATTTCTGTGGGCATTGCCATGATGCTCTTTGGAGGTGGGTTAGCCTTTTACATTGGTAAGCCTTACATTCAACCGATCGCCCCCCAGTTGCTTGCCATTCGTTTTGGAGAGTGGAGCCATTTACCGCAAGTCAAATCTGCGTTAATGATCAGTCCATTGCTTTTGTTAGGACTGGCGATCGCCCCTCTGATGCAGTGGTTCTTCACCTCTACGCGATGGGGCTTGATGGTGCGAGCGGTGGGAGAAAGTCCAGCCGCAGCCAGGGCGATGGGAATTCCTGTTCGTCGGGTACAGGCACTGTGCATTGTCTTTGGCAGCTTTTTAGCGGGAGTGGCAGGATCTTACCTGTCCCTCTACTTTCCGGGGAGCTGGAACGAAAATATTTCCAGTGGACAGGGGCTGATTGCAGTCGCGCTAGTGATTTTTGCTCGTTGGAATCCGATGCAGTGTCTCTACGCCGCACTTCTATTTGGTGGAACTCAGGGATTAGGTCCCGCTTTGCAATCGGTGGGGGTGGACTCCTATTACTACGTGTTTAATTCCATACCCTATGTGCTGACGCTGGCGGTCATGGTGTTGACGTGTTCTCCCACAAGAGCTTCCGTTGGTGCACCAGAGTCATTAGGGAAACCCAGTGAATAGCAAACGACTGTGTACACATAAGCCCAGACTGACTTCGTTTAAGCCTTTTTTGCCCCCTAAATCCCCCAATTCCGGGGGACTTCCGGAGAGGTTCCCCCCAGAATTGGGAGGCTAGGGGGCAGTTCGACGGATATGAGTAGTTAAAAGTAGATAAGTAGACATGGGACTGGATACCTTCGACCTGTTGATCCAGCAAGCTAAGTTGCCGGATGGATCATTGGCTCAAGTTGCGGTTAAAAGTGGACGCATTCATGCGATCGCGCCTCCTGATCAAAATCTTGGCACAGCTAAGGAAAAGCTGGATATACAAGGCAACTTGCTTTGTCCCGGTTTGGTTGATGGACATATTCATCTGGACAAAACTTTCTGGGGCACGTCCTGGCAATCGCATATTCCAGGGAACACCGTGCGGCAGCGGGTTGAAATCGAAAAACAGATGCTTCGAGAAATCAAAGTTCCGGTTGAGGAACGGGCTTCCCGTTTAACAGAACTGGCAATTCAACAAGGGACGACGCTAATTCGCACGCACGTAGACATTTATCCTGAAGTTGGCTTACGCAATTTAGAAGGGGTGCTTACAGTCCGCGATCGCTATCGAGATTTTGTTGATATTCAGATCGTTGCTTTTCCCCAAAGCGGCTTACTCTCTTGCCCGGGAACCCTGGAACTATTAGACGCTGCTCTATCTGAAGGGGCTGATTTAATCGGTGGACTTGACCCCGCAGGCATTGATCAAGATGTGAGCGGACATCTTCATGAGATTTTTCGTCTGGCAGACAAGCACGGCGTTAGCATTGACATCCACCTACACGACCCCGGTCATTTAGGCATTTACGAACTTGAGCAGATTGCCCAACGGACGATCGCAACCGGAATGCAAGGGCGCGTTGCCGTCAGCCATGCCTACTGTTTAGGGATGGTGCCCTCGGATCTGGCAGATGTAACCGCAGAAAAATTAGCCAACGCTGCGATCGCTATCATGACCAATGCACCAGGACATCATCCCTTTCCTTCGATTGCTCGTTTGCGGCAAGCAGGGATTACGGTCTTTTCAGGATCTGATGATGTCCGCAATGCCTGGTGTCCTTTCAGTAACGCCGACATGTTAGAACGAGCCATGCTGATTGCCTACCGTTCTAACTTTTTAACGGACGCTGATCTCATGACTGCCTTTGACATGATTACCATTGGCGGCGCAACGGTTTTAGGAATAGAAAAGTACGGCTTACAAAAAGGGGCGATCGCTGATTTTGTTGTCCTGGCGGCTGGCTCAATACCAGAGGCGATCGCCACACGCGCATCTCGCAAATATGTTATTAAACGTGGACACATTACCGCGAAAGAAGACAAACTGCTTGCGTCAATCACATGCGTTTGAAGTACCTCACTCAAATTGCCAAACAGGAGGGCTTCGCTCGCCAGCCATAGCTGTCATTTAACACGCTTTTTGACCACTCTTAACACTTAAATTTTTTCCACTGATTGGGCGGTGGGGTGAGAAACTCGTATGCTCCTGCAACATCTCCTGTGGCTGTCAATACAATGTCAAACGACAGAGACAGACGTAACTCCTGAGTTTCGTTCATGCTAACGGCATGACGTTGCTTTGCTGGAAAGATTAGCAACCGCCCTTCGACAGGCGGGTAAGCCACATAAAGCTGATTGAGATCGTTCTCTGCATCGACGATGTCTGTGTTTTCACTGCCCAATCCCGGACACACCTCATTCACCCGTGCATCATTGAAAAAAAGCAGGCTCCCTGGGTCGCTCACCTCATCCGTGGGCACTTGAATGTAGTAAACCGCGCTGACGTGAGCCGTGTTATGGCAATGCGCCCCAACTTCCTGCCCGGTGCGAGAGACAATGGGCCATGCTCTTTGAATGTATAAATCGACTTTGCTGAGATCTACACCGATGTTTTCAAGATACGTCGTTGTGTGCTGCTCAACCTGTTCCACAATCCAGCTAAAAGCTGGATGAGTATGAATTTGATTGACACCGTGAATATCTCCCGTCCACGCCATCTCATTATAATTCTGAGGTTCGATCCCTTCCTGCTCTAAATCCAGGACTGCTTCAATCAAAGGCTGTCGATGTTCCGAAGCATCTGGCAAATCCTCATAATAAATCGCTAGCGGAAACCAGGTTTCAATGGGCATCTTGATTGATGTAACGACTGTCTCCAGTTTTGCACTAGATTGCCACCTTTGTTGGGTGTTGTTGCATGAAAGAGGGGGTACGGATGGGAAAGACATCTTCTCCCAAGCGTACCAAGTTACCCGTTGAATACCTTGAAATTTGCCAAGTTTTTCAAACGTGCTGAGGACGATGGATTAAAGAGAGGTCATAAATTCCCCATGCTCTGGACTCCGATTCCTTGTCCAAGAACACGAAGTACCTTTCCCAAATTGCCAGACAAGAGGGCTTCACCCGCCAGCCATAGTCCTGGGAATTGCCGACTGCAAAAAATGCCTTCCGGGTGCGCCGCTTTCAAGGGGCGGAATTTTGGCTAACCGTTCTGCGGTCATGGCAGGAGATCAGGCGAGTCAGGTGGTTGCTTTTCATGCTAGCAGT
>NZ_JACJSA010000034.1 GCF_014697545.1 Oscillatoria sp. FACHB-1407
GGATGCAAAGAAGTTCTGAACTTCTTTGCATCCAATCTAATATAGCGATCGCTACCTATAAGCAATTCAAATGCAACCCAATCTATTTGAATCTTTTATCATTTGAATTGGATTGCACCTGTGATCCCCATACGATCGCAATTAAGTAAAATAGCTGAAAGCCTTGCTGGGTGTGCATTTTGGCGTTCCGAGTACTGGTTTGGCTTATGGGGATCACAAGGTTCATCCAATCCAATACATTAGAAATCCGTATCAAATTATAGAAACATCCAATACAATTAACCCATATTCATTTGAATTTACTATGAATCAAACCATCTACTCTCTTCATAATGGATTGGATATAAGCAATTCAAATCTATTGGAAAGTTATGAGTTTTTGATTGTAGTGCCTGAGTTTATTGGTCTGTTTGAGTTCTAGCAGTTGACTTGCTCAGTGCGATCGCTCAATTGAATTGCATATTGAATTTGTATATGGATTAAGCTAAAATGAATGCATATTCAAAAGGCATCCGCTCAACGCCAATCGAATCGGATGCCCTACCTATTAGAGGTTCTTCAATGGTATCAACTCTCGTTAGACCTGTTCAATCTGCCCTTACAGCACCTTCTCTGTCTGCTTCTGCTATTGAAGCAATTCAATTCCTTTCACTTTCTAACCTCTCTGCTGACCAGCAAATCATTGTTGAAACTGCGATCGGGCAAGTCGCTCTACAACGCAATTGCTCACGACTCACCGCCGCCTACTGGCTCAACTCTAAGGCGTTCCCGGAACTCTTCTAACTCTCCTGCGGGGACACTCCTTGTCCCCCCTCCTTATCCAAACCAATTCACAATCTAAAATTAATCCAATTTATCCCTTAAAAATACAAATAATTCTGCCTGAAGCTCTCTTTCCCATACCAATACTCTCGCTTGGTTTAATCTCTTTATTCACAATAATTACCTTCCCTCAGTCGCAGATTGCACCACTAAATAATTGAGCAAGCTAACTCTCTTCATACCCTTGGTTCAACTGCCACAGTTTCCTACTGGAAAACATTTCTAGAGGATTACTAAATTCAAATCACTGCTTAAGCTATCTATGTTTGAAAAATAGACACAATAGCAAGAAACAAGAAGCAGCAAGCTGTGGCAGTACCGGATAGATCTGCCAAACAAGGAAGATAATTGGTAAGTTTATCGAGCTAAGTCACCTCTGAAGACAACGGACTTAGAGTATTAAACCAACCAAAGACACGCTCGCGCATCTCAGGGCTTAGGAACTGAAACACACAATGCCAGAAGTTAGCAGATTTTCCTTTGAAAACCTCCTGGCCCATTCGGGAGAACGCTTGCAAAGACTGGCAAACCTCTATTAAACACACAGCGTAGAAAACTTCGTTCTTACTAAACTGAAGATCTTTGGTGGGAGAATTTGAACCAGAACTTGCTGAAGAAGTGGCTTCAGACAAGGTTTCTACGATAGAAGAAGATTCAATAGGAGGTGAATCAGATTCCTGAAAGTTCTCAGCCTGATCACCCCCCAAACTGGCTTTACTAAGAAAGTTATGGGGAGGGTGATCAGATTCACTTTCCAAACCGGTGGCTGGAGCGATTCTTGGTTTCATTGATTCTGTAGAATCTGCTTGCAGATCCTTCTGTGACTCTCGATAACGAACATACATCTGAGCGTATTCCCAGGATTGCTTGCTGATGCGACGGCGTTTATAGCGATTGCCCTCAGCGCTGGTTTGCCACTCCCATTCTGTCTCCAGCCCAAGCTGCCCTAACAATTCGGTGTAAATCTGACCATCATAGAGATTGGCTGTGCTCAGGTTTAGTGAGTCTTTTACTTCGCCTGGCTGTTGTCGCGACTGGTCTCCTAATTGTGCCAAGTCACCCGGGTAGTACCATCGCTCCGGTTTGAGGTAGTCGGGCACCTTTAGCCACTCTCGTGTTCTTTTTTGGCGAGTGTGCCAGCGAACATCGCCCCCAAATCGTTCGCCCGTTTCTTTCATCTGCCGTTCTTCTGGTGCAAGATCTTTGGCGATCGCCTCAGATACATCGGCTTGCAACAGATAGAAAGCCTCCAATTGCCTCGCATACTGCCCTCGCTCGTTTTTCAGGGCTATACCAACAAATCCAGTAAAGGTTTCCCTTAACTCCCCTGATTTGTACTCATAGACGGTTTTATCAATCAGTTCCTGACCAAACCGTCTCAAGAGTAAGGTTTTCTCGATCGAAAGCTGTTCGATTGGGTCAGGTGCTTTAGGAGCGTTTAAGAGGCGGTTTAGTTCACTTTCAGACAACAGTTCTGCATTCGCAATGGCGTGAGCGCGAGAAACTTTGATATCCCACCATGCTGCTTGCAGACCCGCTTCAGTGAACTTGTCTCCTCCTTTGTGTGTTGTTTTGACTTCATAGCCTTCCTCTTTCAATCGCTCCTTGAACCGCTGACGAAACTGAGTCATGCAGGCATTTCGGTATGCGGCATTTTTGCAGAATAGGTCGAAGTGAGGAGAATCCCATTCACTTGTCATTGGGTTGTACTCTGCTCCAAAGCTAAGGAGGTGCTTGCAATTGGCTTGGTAGTTACGCTGATACCATGCCTTGATTTCTGCTGGGTCTGTGGAGCGATTGGCTGCAAAGGCTACTCCTCGTTCGGCTGCCCATACTCGAATAAGCTTTGCTCCTCGGTTACGGGCGATCGCCTGTGATGCTTGCGATACAACTAGAATTCCGTTGAAGAAGCCAAAGACACCTTTGGAAAAGCGCCCATTCTGGATGCTGATGCCACTAACGACACTGGGACTGCAACAAATAAGCCTAAATTTCTCGCTGGCTTTGTTAATAACCCGTAAGGACTCGATCACTTGAGGATCTCCGCTCGTATCCCCGTTAATTTCTAGAATTTCCTTTGCCCACTCAGGGTGTAGGCGACGAATGTACTCAGCGATCGATTTGCAGCCCCTGATTCCCGACTTCAAGTCATCAATTACAAAGCAGGGCTGCCCTTTTTCTAACTGCTGTAGAAGCTCACTGATTAGCCGATCTGGTGTTTTGGACTCATCAAATCGAACCTCACCGAGCTTTGGTCGGTAATCATTAACGATTAGACGGACTGGCGTTTCAGGGGGAGCGAGTCGTTCAATATACTCTACATCCTTGTCTGTAATGTCAGCACTCATAAACAGGCAGAGTCCTCCGCCTGCAAGAGCTGCATGGATTTGAGCTTTCAAACTTGAAAGAATCATTGGTCGTACCCCACCTTTGTTGCAGGTATCACCAAAGTTATGGTCCGCTAACTGGTCAAATTCATCACCCAATAGCAATCCATTTGTCTGGAGCAAGCGTGGGTTGAATTGATGGGCTGAGTTAGAGCAGAAACCTACCTTCAGGGTGCCTGCGAAGGATTTCATGTCGTCCTTCCATATCAATCCAATCCGTTCGGTCTCCTCCCGACCCAATGCAATTCGGTTGAACCATGCATAGACATTGGAGAACTGCGGTACAAAGGGGATCAATGCTTCTGTTTTGCCTGTGCCTTTTGCAGAGCAGATAACATAGATTGCATTTCGCTCCAATCCTAATGCCTCTAAGTCAAGGTTGGAGGTGTTAATCCGTTTCCAGGGTTCACGAGTCAACCGCGATAAGCTCTGATAATTCCGCTCGTCAATCTCTGCCTGAAGGCTTTGAAGTGATTGCTGAGCCTGTTTGAGAGTGGCTTGCCGGGTTAGTTTAACACCACCATGCTCGACAGCGATCGCTCTAAACTGGTCAAACTCAATGAATTGGATGCGGTTGTAATCGGATGCCGGCAGCTCATCAATATCTTTATTGTCTTTGCTGACTTGCCCCCACCAGGCGATTTTGAGGCTGTATTCCCATGATTTCAGTAGGGCATATAGTTTGCCCCATCGGTCCATCACATGACGATTCTGAACGTCACCAGCATCGGGGTAGAGGATAATTTCCTTGGCTTTTCCCAGTTCGTTTGAGGCAGCTTCTAGAGCTTCTTGAAAAAATTTTGGCGAACTGGCGAACAGACCACCAGCGGCACTGATGATGAGTAGGTTTAGCCGCTGGCTGGTCAGAAAAGGCTTTGCTCCAGTACCCTCGACCAGACCAATCCCGATCGGTGCATCACTGGGGCGAGAAACGGCAATTGGTAGTTCGCCTTGAGGCGCAGCTCCTTCAGCTTGCTGGGGATAAAGGTGAGAAGTTTGCCCATCAGGGCGATTTTTCGTAGCACTGGTGAGCCAGCGATAGCGGTTCTTTTCACCATCTCGCAGGTGTCGGAGGCGAACCTGGCAGGCGACGATCAAACCATCTTTGTTGCGAATTGGGCAGAGATAGCCTGCGTCAAAATTAACGAGCTGGCGACCGCCAACTCCCACCCCTGGTAGCAGGTCGTTATAACGTCCCTGAAGCTGTTGGTATCGCTCAACAGACTTGAAGCCACACAAATCAATTTGTTCTTGGGTGAAGCCTCTACGGACTAAATCCGCTCGATCCTCTGGGTGCAGTTCAAGTTCTGCTAGTAACGCTCGATACTGTTTGTCTCGCTCGACTTCAGGTAGAGATCGCGCCTGTCGTGCTGCTGCCTCGGTCTGTTGCTGCTGCCTCCTCTGAAGGTTTTTGGCTTGCCATTCCCGTTTTTGCTCGTCTGACCACTCTTTGGAGTGGTCAATTTTGAAGGTTGCCCAGCCGTTGTTTTTGTTGCTGATGCACTTGAATCCATTCTCAATTTGACCTTTGCGGGCATCGCTGTAGGTCATGCACAAGTGAATGTCATTTTTGCGTCGGCACTTGCCAGTCTCGTCGCCACAAACTTCACAAGCTCCGTTGCGGCGGTTGGCTTCGATGAATTTGCTCATGCCATACCCCCTTTATTTCGATGGGGGTTAGTAGCAAGCCATACTGGGTCAACGACCCAACCATTTGAGCCGCAAGTTTTAGCTGGATTGGAGCAAAGGGAAGCGTCCAATCCAGGGATAGCGATCGGGAAACCGCAAATTCGGCAGCACTCGCATAATTTTTGTGCAGTAGCGAGTGCTGCCTCTGGCTGGCTTTCTGCCTCTTGGTGAGGCTTTGATCCAATCCGATTTCTTGAGGATGCTTTGGAAGCGGCTTGCTTTTGATTGGAATTGGATTTGTTTTTTGACTTGGGTACTGTTTCGGGTTTAGGGATAGTCGGAGCTAAATCCCTAATTAACGGTATTTGTGACATTTTGAAGTTCCTTGAGTAGGTGTTTTGCAGCTACTCAGGGTGTCCAATGCCCAAACAATCCAATTCAATTAATCTCGGTGCCAGTCTTGGCGCAAGTTTTTAATTCTTTAGAAATTGCCGAAAGTTGCGCTAGATGCACATTTTAGTGCTATACCTAGACATCAAGGTCTAAGAATCGATTAATATGAAAACAGGTAGGTCTAACCTAGACCTGTCTGGGTTGGATTGCTGGGTGATTTTGGGATCTTCCGCTCAAGAAAGATTTACACCCTGGTTACGTTTGTGGTAGTCGTCTACGTCGAGGTTCGATGTGGGCGGCTATCACTTTTAAAGGGGTTAGGCGTGTTTTTTTAACCAGTATCGAATAAAGCTAACAAGCTCAGTTTCCTCCATGACATAGGTAGTTGATTTTCTCTGGACGGCTAAGGCTTTTACCTCATTTGTATCTAAGTACAAGTGCTCTGAGTTTTTGCCTAGCTGCGTTTCTCCTGCCAAAGCAAGAATTTTTGTGAGGGGACGACGGACATCCCTGGCAGAAGTACCGAACAATTCTTTCTCATTCTTTCTGATCCAAAACTCCTGATCGCTCAGGTCTTTGAGATGGTCAATATTCCATCGCTTTACCCCTTTCGCGCCTTTAAGGTATTTGAAATATAAAGCTTCTTTGTCTTCTCGATAGGTGATTGCTGCGTATCCAACGGCACGAAGTGCGATCGCAAAGTACTGCTTACTTGGAAAACGCACGAACAAATCCAAATCACCGTGACCTGTTTTAATCTCTGGGAAAATTTCTACTTCCTCAGAACCAAATTCTTGCAGCAGTTTCTCAATGCTGGGACAGAGCTGCATTAGCTTCCTATACCGTCTAAGTGGAAGCTCTGCCAATAGACCTGCTGCTTTTGAAATCAGGTCATTAATGAATCCGGGTTTCATGTTGCAGAAGGCAGTGTCCATCGAGAAGCCGAGAAGACCTTCAGCCTCTACAGTTAACTCCTGTAATGCTTCATAGTTTTTTGTCCGATGAGCGATTCTGTTGAGGGAGTCTGCAGGCTTTGTATCTGCTGCTTTTGAAGAAAGGTGATTTCCTTGTGATGAGGAAGGATTATCAGTTTGGTGGAGTGAGGGTTTTGATGGTGGGGTAGAGTTTACGCTAGGGAGAAAATTGCTTCCACGCTCAACAGGCTCTTCCTTTGAGTGAGAAAGAGTTGCATTGATTTGATAATGGTTAGCGGGCTTGGCTCCCAGAATCATTCTTCTACCTTCTAAGTTCGGTATTCCCTCGCTGTATCAACTTGCTTCGGCTGTAATCTTCTCGGGTTGTGTATGGTACTGAGCGTAGATTTGTTCGAGTGCCTCCTTTGGAGCAGCGCCCTGCGCCAGTAAGCGTTTAAAGTGAGCAACGTAATCAGCTCTGTAGAGCCGTGTTCCGTCCCATTGGCGGACGCTTGGTTTCAGCCAGCCTTGCCGGTCCCACCGTCGAATTGTATCGATGCTCCGGCTTAGGGCAGTTGCTACCTCACCGATCGCCAGAAGATTTGAATCACTCATGGCAGTCACCAATAAAGACAGTTGCATTTTAAATAGGTTTGCATAGGTGTGCGTATCCTGTTGACATAGATTAACAGTTTTTTCCCGCTAGATCTTATTTATTTGGATTTCTGCTACACCTGCTCAGAACCTACCGACTCATGGCAAAAATCTGTTCGGCGGTCAGGGTTAGGTTTGGGAATAGCCGAGACTCAATTTTGTCTTGTCCCCGATAAACTTTTCCGGGTAGATATTCTCCTTCTTCAAGTTGATAAATAGTAATTGTTGGCTGCTTGGGCGAACCAATATACCGAATACCGCCGAAGGCTGCGTAGTCGATGATGAAGTATTCTGAGATGCCCAAATCCTCATACTCAGCCAGTTTGGTCAAGTAGTCGTCTTTCCAGTTGTTGCTGACGACTTCGATGACACCTGGTGGTGCAGTGTATGCGGCAGCCGAGATCGAGAGAGCCTTCATCCGTTGCCATTCTTCCTGGTTGAACACGACAATGTCGGCTTTCCGGCTTCGCTCTTTCTCTTCTATCCCTATCTTTAGTCGAATTTGTTTAGATTGCCGAGGCACTAAAGGTAGATTGTTCTCCTGGCAATGGTTTTCGAGGTAGGAACACAACCGCTGGATCAGATCCTCGTGGTTGGCGTTTGGTTCAGATAGTGGCACGGGAATCCCATCAATTAGCTCAAAATCTCTGCCTGAACCGTCGTCCCAGTCCAGGAACTCCTCAAACGTCAGTGGTTTTGTGACGGTGGTTGCGTACATGGTGTTGGCTTTGCTCCACGTAGTGTTTGCCTGTTCTACTGGCTAATTTCTCTCCGAAACTCGTTGTAAGCTTCGACTCTGGAGGTTTCAGCCATGAGGACGCATCGGCTTAACAAGTCAATGTCTAGATCCCGCAGTTCGGGAAGTTCGCTGCGCTGAATTCGCTCATAGCCGCCCGATCGCAAGTGATAGAGGGTGAAAACGCCGTCTTCCCAGAACCAGACTTCGGCAACCCCTAGCGCCTGATATCGCTCCAGTTTATTGACGCGGTTGGTGAATACCACTTCGATCGCCAGGTCGGGCACCGGCTTCTTTTGAGAAACCCAGTAAGATTCGTCAGCCTGGGCTGAAGCGGTTCCTTCTTTCTCTTGAGTCATTGACCCGGCGGGGATGAACTCAACGCCACGCTGCATAAGAAACAGTTCTATCAGAAACCCAATAATGGTTTTGAAAAATTCGTGATTTTCTCCGGGCATCAGAATCTCAATCGTGCCGTTGTAGTAAGACAACCTGACATTGGCAACGCCTTCCAAGCCTTTTTGAATGTGCTTGAACTGTTCCCAGGTGCGATCGGGGTAAACCGTTACCTGGTCAGCTTTTTCAAGTAGTTGCTGTGTCATGGTGTTCACCTCTGCACGAAGCATATATTGCCTTAGCTGCTTCCTATATAAATGATGGCTTAGATACTTCAGAAGAAGATAAAAGCTAGGTCCGCTAGAGTTTGCCTTCCTTTTCAGCCTGTTCGACAACTTGCCTAATCAGACGTTCTAAGAAATTGCTCACGCTTCGATCCTCTAGAGCGGCTAACCGCTCTAGTTTCTGCTTCAGTTCCTCCTCTATATAGGTGGCTACTCTGGCTTTATCAGTAGGCACTTCAATTAAACACATATACTTTTCTCCATTGTCTACGCTGGGTCGTCTTTTGATAAAAGTAATCTACTTTTGTCTACCTTATGCTACCATCTTTTGTAAGGAAGCGGATCAACCCATACCAACCCGGATCTTTTTCAGCCCACACATAAGAATTCGTACAAAAGGCGGAAACCATGAATTATCAGGAATTTCAGGGGATTGAAGCCCCCGACTTTGCTGCAACTCAATACATCCCGGACTCATCCGGGATTGCTGTTTCGGATCAAGAATCGGAGAGCGATCGGAGCAAATCGGACGAGTATTGCACCTGGAACTGGACGGAAGCTGCTACTGAGGTTGGTGTTAACGAAAGTACGTTGCGTAAAGTGTGGTGGGAGGAAGCCATCGAGCCAGCCTTCCGCTATTTCCCTATGCCCTTGCGAGTCGTAACCCGTACAGTGAAGCGATCTGGGCGACAGATTGAAGAATTTACGGCTGCTGGAATCGAAGTTTTGAGGGCTTACAAGGCTGCCAAGGAGAAGGGCGATCGGGCTGCTGAGATGTTTCTGGCAGAGGCTAGAGCCAAATATCCTGCTCCCGATCCATCTACAGAGCCTGTTCAGACTCAAGCTGAGAAGCCTCTAAACGTGACGATCGAGGTTGAATCTGGCAATCACAAAATTGTGGTGCCTCCTCCAGTTTTGCCTCAAAGCTACTCTCTGGAAGGTTTGCGCCACATTGAATCAATTGAAATCGAAGATCCACTTGCCCTGGCTGATCAGTTTTTAGAAGCTGCTGATTTTGTTCAAAACGCGATGCAGCGGGATATTGAGCAGCGGGAGCAGAAACTCCAACAAACGCGAAAAGCTAAAACCGCTATCACCGCCAAAGCGCAGGAATTGAGGCTGGAGCAACGCCTCTACCGCGAGAGGGCAAACCAGGTCAGTGCTGCCCAAAGCGAAGAAACTCAAGCCCTGCAAGATGCTCTGGATGTGCTGCAAGGTCTGGGAAAGCCTACCGCTACAAGCAGTTCCAGTCCTGCTGGCTGATTTTAGTGTGTTTCACGGTGTCAATTGCGCTAATCGCTCTAGTTGCAATGCTGTCGATCGCTAAACCATCGAACTCTTCACCGCCTCACAACTCTTCTGTATTAAGCCTTTTGCAAAAGTGATAACCCCCTGCTTTTGCTGTGTTTTGAGCCATGCAGGGAATTTAGGAGTTTTCAACATGATCGCTACCTGCCCTAATGCACCGATCGCCCTAGAAATTGTCATTCCAGAGCCATTGTTTCGCCGTATGCAGCAAACCCTTGATAGCCAGCCAACCGAAAGCATTGATGCCCTTGCAAGTAAAGCCATAGCCGCTTATCTGGCTCATCTGCAACGCTAAAGCTCCTCAACCCCTTACTCAAAGGATCTGTTGATATGAATTTTTCACTGTCAACCTACGCAGACCCTGACTATGGACTGCTTCTGCCAACCGCGCTAACTCTAGCAAAGCTGGGCACAACAGACTATCAGATCCGCAAGCATCGTCCTCAACTGGGCGAGAACGAAGATTATCTGCGGGTGCGTGGGCAGGACAACGTAGAGCGCATATTTTACTCACTGGCTGGATTGGTGAAACTCTGTCACCTCTTGCCTTGTACGCCTCAAATTCAGCAGTTTGAGCAAGAACTAGGGCAATTTCTCCGATCCAACCAACCTGGTGCGATCGCTCCTGCTCAATCGCAGTCTATCCAGCCACAACCTCATTACCCGTCTGCGTTATCTCCGACTCGCCTAACATCTCCGGAAGTTGTTGCTTCAACTTCGCCTTTTGGGGCTGATTATGCCCCTGCCAATCTCATGCAACATCCACCTGGTGCTGTTAATCCTGCTCAGCAAGTTGCCTCGGCTCTGGCTCCCCATGTTCAGGCGGCAGTAGATCGGGCGATCGCCCGTGCGGAAGTAAATCATCAATCCCAGTCAGACCTGTTGTTTCAGCAGCAACAGCTTGAGCTTGAGAAGTTCAAAACCTATACCCAGGTCATCTTGGAGGCGCAGCGCCAGTCCAGCCAGAACAACGCTGAGGTGGTGTCGAAGATCCCAACCTCAGATCTCTACGTTGAGCAAAACGTTTCCTCTGAAGATTCGCCCTGGTCGCGGTGGTTTAACTACCAAGATCCTTTGGCGATCGCGCTTTTGTGCTCTGCAATGGTTGCTCTTGCTGCCGTTAGCAGTTACGTGTTCGCGGCTTTAGCGAGGCAGTCGGTCGAACGCCCCTCCTACACTCCACCTGCAATTCAACAGAGGCACTAACTGATGGGAATGACCGAAAGCCAGTTCAAACGCGAGTCTGAGCGTCTTCAGCAGGATATCCGTGAAATCAAAATCGACGGATTGAGAGCAGATCGGGAGAAAGAACGCCTGACTGCCCAAACGAAGTGGGTGAAGGTGGATGTCGCCCGCGAACACCTTGCGATCGCCCGTACCGATCTCACAATTGCCCAGGAGCAGGGTTACCAAAAGCGACTAACCCTAGATCAGACCCGCTTGGAAACTCAGGTTATCGATGTTTCCATCGGCTCTACCCGCGACAAACTGCAATTTGCTACCCAAGAGCGTGAATTGAATCGGCAAATGATTCGTCAACGCCTGCAATTGCTGGATTTGAGCCTGTCAGAAGCCCAGTTCAACAACGACGATCGCCGGAGCGAAATGCGCCTCAAAGGGCAAGCTCTTCCAGGTCTGTTTAGCTCGCCTCGCCTAGGAGGTTGAGTATGCAAACGCGTTTTGCTGTAGGACTTGTGGCGATTTTGGTTCCTGGTCAATGTGCCCAACTGGTGCGGTGGCTTGCCCTGGCAGGTTGGCTACCCCCAATGGTGCTGCTTCTAGGTGTCTTAATGGCTCTACTGGTGGGCTTTGTACTGTGGTTTCAATGGCTTAAATGGCTCGATGCCCAGCCCACACACTCTTACTACTTGCAGCAGCTACAGCAAGGCTTTCCGCTTGCCCTTGCCTTGTTTGGCATTCTTCTGGGGGTGCTGACATGAATGAACAGAGTTTGCTGTTGGCGATCGCTGCTGCATCGGTGCTGTCTTTTGGCATCAAAGATCCAAATTGGGATTGGATGTGGTGGAGTATCCGTTCTGTCGGGGCTGGGTGCGCGATCTCAGTTTTGTGTCAGAAGAAGGAGGAGACGGAGACCGAATCCATCGATTTAGAAGGCGATTTGGCTGCTGCTTATGAATTGAAAGTGGCGCAGCTTCAGTCTCAATATCAAATTCAATTGGATACCCATTTGGCGCAGGTGTATCAGTCATTTGAAACTGAAAAAGCCCACTATCTATCTCAATTTCAGCTACAGCAAACTCAGTTTGGGCAAGACTTTGAGCGAGTTGAAACTGAAAAAGCCCAATTGCAGCAGGAACGGGAAGCCCTGCATCAATGGGCTGAGTCCATAGACCAGCAGATGATGCAAGAACGAGCAGAAGCCCAAAAACAACTGGAGGAGCGACGGGAGCGGGCTGAAAAGATGCTGCTTCAGGAGCGGGAAGCCCTAGAAGAAAACCTGGCATTTCATCTCGACCAGAAGGACCGTCAGCACCAGGCTGAGATCGATCGCCTGATGCTGGAAATTGCTCGGCTAAACGACCAATTGGTTCGCAACCTACGGTTAAAAGAACCACTGGGTACAAGCCGTTTAGAGCGGGTTGCAGGGCTGATTCAGGAGGTATTTGTGGGTCTGGGAGTGCTCGTCGATTACCAGGATTGTTCCACTGTTCACAATGCCGATTACGTCTGGCTTCGACCCCGTGAAATGGTCAAACAATCTGATGTGAAGGCGATCGTCCAAGAATTACCCAACCAGCTAGAAGATCTAGAGCGGGAGCCAACCTTTTCAATGGAAGGCGGCGTAATTTTGCTAGAACTGCAAACTCCACAGGAAAGTAGGAAGAAGCAACCCCAATCACTGACTCTACAGGGCTTTGACTATTTCAAGAAAGCGGTTGGACAGTCCCATCATGACCTGGTGATGGGTGGCACCGGTGGCGGCAAATCTACGTTGATCAGCAACCTTACTGATGCCGCCAGCCAAGACTTTGAAGCTATCCAAAAAGCCCGCGCCGACTGGGATACGGTCAATGTGCTGGCAGGTGTAAATGTCCAATATGCCGATCCAAAGTTTCCCCGATCTAAGTTCTACCTCAATGGTCGCCGCGTAAAGCCTCAATATCGGATGTTTGATCGGTGGCAGGCTCCCGATGGTTTGGTATTTCCTTCGGCAGTCGATGGGGTAAAGGAAATGGGGCTAGAGATCCGCCGCCGCCTCGATCGCGCAGCATTGGCAGACTACCAGGGTGAAGTATCGTCTGAGCAGCCTCTTATCTTTGTGGTAGATGAAGCCGAACAATTGGTTGCCGACAACAAGCGCGAAGTCTCGGAGCCAATCCTTTTTACCTCACGAGTTGGGCGATCGGAACTGGTGCGAGTGATCGCTGCCGGGCAGAACACAAATCCCAGTGCCTATGGCTTACAGCGTCCCCATATCAAAAATTTCACCCTGTGGTACTTAGGTGATGCGATTGATGCTGGCATCGAATGGACGTGTAGCACCAGTGTTCTCAAACGTCGATATAGAGGCGAATTGGAGCGACTCAGACAAGAAGCTACGACAGATCTTGGTAAGCGATGGTTTGCTTTAGTTAAATTTCCTGGAGAACCACCGTGCTTTGTTTATTTACCCCCACCTGGCTACTTCACAGATGGCATTCATGACGCTGAACCAGCCCTGGAATTGCCCCATCTTGTCCAACGCGACTGGTTAACCTTTGACTGGAATGAAGATAAGCAGTCAAGAGGAGACGATCGCCGCAGCACCGTAGATCATCTCAATCGCTCTCTAGATTTGCCTGACGCTGAGCACGAGGCAATCGCTGCTGTCGATTTTGCAGCCTTACCGCCCCAGGGAGTGGAATTTTTGGAGTACCTCTCCCATCGCAATTTGCACGGGCAATGGCTGAATGTGCGCGAAATCCGCCAGAACTGGGGCTCAAATAAAGGATTCACTGAAAAGGGCGGTGCAGAAGCTTTTACCCAATTCTTACGGGCAATCAACTGTGCTGGCTTGGGGCAGTTCAATGCTGATGGGCGGCAATGGATGAGTCGCTACGACTCAAATTAATGGTCACTGATAGTTCTGATGGGTTGATGGATCACTCTTCCTGCCTGGATTTCAGCACCCATCAACAGCCCATCACCCATCATTCAAATTCAAAAGGATCTTATGAAAAAATCTCCGATTCCCGTTCCGATTCTCCTGTCAGGTGTTGCCGCGATCTCTGTGGGTGGCTTGATGGGCTATAGCCGTGCTACGAGCAGCTTGGGCAGTGTAAGAACTACGTCAGCAGCGACTTTGAACTCAATTCAGCCTCACCCAGAGGTTAGTTCTCCCACTACTTCAGAAGTTGTCCCGTCTCCACCCACTCCTCTGGCTCAACCGCCCCCAGAGCAGCCCACCTATTACACTCGACAGGTCAAAACCTGTGCAGGCAGGGAATCGAACGCTAACTTTCGGGCTTACCCAAGTCTTGATCCTCGTTCGATTGTGGGTGTAGTCGCATACGGCGACAGCGTAAATTTCACAGGTCTCACGATTCAGTCAGATGGGGTGGTCTGGTATGAAGTGATCGCCCCTGTCCTTTACCCCTCGCTCGATGCACTGGTTCCGCCTCGTACTGAGCCAGAGCAAAAGGGATGGATCGCAAGTTGTTTTGTTGAAAATTGACGATCCAGCACTTCATTTCAACCGTTTATCAATCAATAGGAGTTAAGCAATGTCTCAACAGTCTCAACGTGTGTATGACGATCGAGGAGTTCTCTACGTTGCCTTTCAGCGTCTTCCAGGGGAAGAGAACAATCCTTTGTATCTAGCTTCGCAAGCTCAAATTGCTCAAAAATTTCCTGAAACTGAACAGTTTGGGTTAACCCGGTTGCCTGTTGCTGGGGATTTGCTGAAGGTAGATCGATTCCTTTGGCGTGTCGAGCATGTGCTTCATTACCCAGCCAATTCACCTGTCATCCCAGATGATCTATTCTCTAATGCTCCCTCGGTGGTTGCTACTGTGCAGATTAGCTTCTATGGCGTGATGGCAGAGTCTGAAGGGTAGAGGCAGACGCGTTCATCTTTTCTCTAGCTCTGGCGCTGGATTACAAAACTGTGTTGTATCCGGTCAAGGATTACCTGGTTTCCGACAGAGGCTTTAGTACAATTTATAAGTTTATTTGTACTAAAGCCAATTTTATATAAGATTTACTTTGGTAAACGTTCTATTATATGTAACATATAGAAACAAGGGCGAAACGTATTTCACTCTTACTGGGTATTCTTGATTTGCTGTGTAAGCTGATAGCCGATTTCCAATGGATGACTTTACCAGGCAAGAAACTATAGTCCTTACCGGAACTACATCTAGTCGCCTTGCGTATCTGGATAGATCCAGGGTGGTTGTTCCTCAGAAGTATGGAAACCCTAAGAAGCCTACAGTTTTATACACCTGGGAACAGGTTTTAGAAATACGAGCGATCAGCCATCTTCGACAAAAAATTTCTTTGCAAACAATCCGTAAGATCATTCATTTTCTTGAAGATGGCGGTTTTGATGACAGCCTGCGAGATAAACACCTTGTTTCTGTGAACGATGAGATTTACTGGGTGCTTCCTGACTGGTCTGATATGCCTAATGTGATGAAGGTTGCAGGAAAAAAGAGTACAAATCCTGGTCAGCTTGTACTTTTCACGATTCCTTCACTAGCTGATGTTGTTGACGATGTCTGGAAGTCGGCTCAAAGCTCAAAAATAATTGATTTCCAAAGTTTCAGGCAACGGGCCAAGTTCTCACCGCCTGAAACAACCATAGTGAGAGCCGTTTAGATACGAGTGGCGACGATTATTCTAATTATTGAACCGAGTAAATGTTGAAAGATAAGAGACAGAAGCGAATTAAACCAACTGTCCTGGATCTCTTTTGTGGTGCAGGGGGAATGAGTCTTGGTTTTCAGAGTGCTGGCTGTGAAATTTTAGGAGGAGTTGATTCCAATCCTTATGC
Source organism: Oscillatoria sp. FACHB-1407 (assembly GCF_014697545.1). Classification (GTDB taxonomy): domain Bacteria; phylum Cyanobacteriota; class Cyanobacteriia; order Elainellales; family Elainellaceae; genus FACHB-1407. The sequence continues at coordinate 15,459 of NZ_JACJSA010000034.1, forward strand.
AATCAAAACACACCACAAAAATTTTCCTGACTGTATTGTCAAGCTGCCGCCAACAGATATTACTAAGCTGAAGTTCCCTAAGCTTGGACTTCATCCAGGAGATGTTGATATTTTGATTGGTGGACCTCCTTGTCAAGTCTTTTCGAGAGTTGGAATTGGCAAAATGAGATCTCTTAATAGAGATGTAGAGAGAGATCCTAGAAACTTCCTTTACAGATATTTTGTTGATGCTCTGGAATATTTTCAGCCTCTGTTCTTCGTGATGGAAAACGTTGATTTTTTAGAGGAAAAACCTATCTTTCGGAAAATCATCAAACAGCTTGAAAAAGGCAGAAGACGCAAGCTCAAAATATACCCTGGTTATAGAGTTTATTATCGTGTGTTGGTCGCATCGCAGTATGGAGTACCTCAAATTAGAAAACGTCTTTTCATTGTCGGGGTGCGTGAGGATCTGGATGTAGAGTATGTTTTTCCACGCCCATCAAGGCATAATCCAATTTCTGTAGAGGAGGCAATTAGTGACTTATTGCCTCTAACTCCGCCGTACATTCCTTTGAAGGAAAAAAGCAGCGGTCCAAAACAATTAGATACTAAAAAACCATACCGCTGCGCTCCCCAATCCAGCTATCAGGAGTTAATGCGGAAAGAAGTAGCAAAATTGAAAGAACCCGATGGGGTTATGAACCATATCTGTCGTGCCCATAATCCAGTAGACATGATCTGTTTTGCCATGTTGGGACAAGGAAAGAAATATCTTGACTTACCCGAAAATATGCGGCGTTACAAATGGGATAGCTTTGATGATAAATACAAACGACTGTCCTGGAAGGAGCCTTCATGGACTTTAACAGCCCACATGAGAAAAGACTGTTTGGCTTATATTCATCCTCAACAAAATCGTAGTATTTCTGTTAGAGAAGCTGCAAGAATACAGAGTTTTCCAGATGATTTTGTGTTTGATGCACCGATGACAAGAATGTTTGAGCTTGTTGGTAATTCAGTTCCTCCTCTTCTAGCAAGAGCAGTTGCGAAGCCGATTGTAAAACTTGTCAAACATTTGAGATCTTTAATCAGACAATCGGAGAACTTGATTCAAAATATTACTTTTGGTAGCAAAGTTCAGCTTAATGTAATCTGATGAATGTCTGTATAATTTTGAGTATGGTACAGAAATCTAGTGGTTAGTGATTTCCATTTAATCCTTTGAATGGCAATTCAATACTAATTGTTTTGATACTTTTCCAGCAGGCTTCCTTCTTGCACCACTCTGTTACATTGCGACCATCAGGGGGGTTGGTAATAGCATGGTGAACACGTCTAGAAATCATCACAATAGATTGCTCTAAAGCTTCCGGAATACTCTGCTGTCTCCAGATCAGATATAAATCAACATCTTGTTCAGCTCTATAGCTGAGGTAGGAAAGAGTATAGGTGACAATGTTGGCACGATAGCCACCAAATTCTTCTTTTTGAACAATCTTCTCTGTGCCTCTAAAGAGAATGGCTTTTGCAATAAGACGCTTGAAGTAGTTTTCATCAATTTCTACTCCATCTCGTTCAGCTATACGCAATGTAAACCTACAAAAATTCTTCTGAGCACCTAAGCTCACAATATGAGGGAGTTGTTCCCATGTCTGCTCAAATTTGGCTAGATCCGTCTTGGTAAACTTCTGTCCCACTGGGTGCATCGCTGTAAAAGCTCTTTGTTTTGCTAGGGTTGACTCACGGCCTTTTGCATTAAGATATTGCCCTCTTGCTCTTTCGTAGAACCAGCGAGTTTGTCTCTGTGTTCCGTCTACAGCAGGTGCCCAAACGGTGCGGGAAAACTCCTCAATTTTGACGTGAAAAGGATCATTGGCAGAGAAATCAGCTTCGCTTACTTTGTTCTGGTTGTTGGCATACCGGGAAATGAGCGGTACAATTTCGTCTACCTGCTCAGGGGCTACTATAGTAAGCTTTGCCTGAACATAGATTTTAGAGATATCAGCTTTATCTTTTCTGGCTGCCTGGTAAATTGATGCAGTAGTTTGCCCACCGTTGACGATTTGCAAATCGCGCAACCAGATGATTCCTTGTCCACCATCGGGCAGTTCAACAAATCTAACTTCTTCAGCAGTTGCTGAGATTCCGTTATTGTAAGCCAGGAAGCGATGTGGCTCTTTAAGAATTGTCTGGCGAATTCCCTTGTTAACTTTTCCTCTAACTTGTAAGAAAGAGCGTACGTTACGCTCAAGTAGCCTTGATCCGTATTCTTCATAGAGTTTACAAAGAATCTCGCCAGGAATAATTGCAAGGCAGGCATTGTAGTCAATATTTGATTCCGGCATCGGAAGGCATGGAATTGGAAAACCGTATTGAGATTGAAAGTTGATCTCTATTGCTTCTCTTTGTTGTCCTGAAGTAACACATCGATATGTTCTTTGAATATCCCAGATGTTGAAGGAATACGTTATACCATCTTTAACTAGATTCTGTTTGTGTTTTACAGTTGTAAGTCCATCAGTAAAAAGGAATAGCCGAACTCGACTCAATTGATGCTTCAGTTTATAAATCAACTGAGCCATATCAAACACGCATGATGCTTCCTCTATGGACTTGTGATAACCTTTGACTGCTTGTTGTAGAAAAACAAGCAGTCTGCGGAACGCGGCTTCTACTTCATCTTTACGAACGGTTACTGGAGGGATAGATTGTGTGTAAATTGACACAAATAAGTCAAGGCAATCTTCCTCCTCAAGAATGCTGTAGCCATTAACTTTAATACCACGAGCACTGTGATAACAGATGTGACCATCTTCAATTTCACCTGCCTCAGTGAGGTACTCAACCATGAGTCGTGTAAATTCGTCCTCTCGAAAAGAAGCACCTCCGTTGTCATTACCGCCCTCAGCGTTATTAATAACTTCCTGTCTAAAGTTTTCTGCAAATTGAGAAAAATCTGCATCATCACTCATTCTTGCCTCCAAGCAGAGACAAGAACTCAAATTCTGAAACAGAGAATTGTTTGCAGTGGGATATTTTGATTGTGTAGCGTACCTCTGCAATTCCAGGTTGTAGATTCGACCCAATAATTCTGGGGAAGCCCTCTTCAACTTTGAAGTAGCTTCTTCCTCTTTCTGTATACCTAGATTGCTCGTAGCGTGCAGAGTGGCTGTTAAGATAACCAGCTTCAAACAAAAGAGCTTCAAATGCTTTTCTAAAAGCTAGCTCACTGTCAACAATCAGTCTGATACTTTCAACCATTTCTGGAAGGGTTTCTCCTTCTCCATGCCTTGCATCAAGAGCAAGATGTAGCAGAATAAGAGTTTTTCCAGATGTATTATCAAGTTGATGTTCGTTTGAAATAGCTAATTTTTCAGGTTGTTTTGTAGCAGTAGTTTTTACTTCAATAGCAAGATTATTGAATTGGAAGTCCTGTGCATCTCGATGGGGACCAGTCCAGCATCGTACTCCCTGAACTCCAAAGCTCGGGATTACTAGCTGACGAAGACACCAAAGTTCACCATACAGTCCTTGTTGTGCTTCTTCACTCAATCCCTCGGGATTATGTTTCTCTAGAAATATCTGCCAGCGTTGTAAACGCTCAATGAAAGCAGTTACGGCAATTCTTTCATCATTAATGGAAGCAAGGTGGTCGATAATATCCTGTACTAGAACGGTAAAAATGTCGCTGTATCGAGAGTTGATGAGCACAAGTTGAAGGGTGATATTAGCAGGACTGTCTCCTTGCAGTACTGCACGCCTGACCTCAAAACCACTTGAAGCTGGGTAAGCAGTGCTTCTTCCTGCTGATGAAGCATTTACCCGAATCATAAGCAATCGTGTATTAGAAGGCTTCTCAATGGCCAGGTAGACATCGTATGGAACCTCAGGCAAAAACCGACGACTAATGTAGCCAGAGTCTACGTTGACTGAGTCTTCCTGTAGTAGTGTCCAGGTATCTTGAACTATCACAATAGCCCAGCATCCTCTTTCCAACGAGTGTTATTAACTCTGTACTCGATCGGGATATCCGATGTACTCTTTGGAAAGCTCATTACAAAACCAACAATAGGGACAGGAGATGTGATGCTCTTTATTTTTTTTGAGTCTAGTGGATAAAGCAGCAATAAGCCGTTTCTCTTGTCCCGTTTCTCACGTATTATCTTTCCGTCAGGAGTTTTACTTTTCATGGGAGGTTTTCCTGCTTTCTCTCTCTTCTGTTGAGTTAGTTCAAGAATTTCCTCTTGTGTTTCAGCTGACAAATCAAGCCATTCATCGGTAGGACTCAATAGGTGAGATTTGCTCATGCGATATTCGTGAGGTGATTCAGAAGAGCTATCTTTTCGCTCTGTTAATCCAACTTCGTGCCCACCGATGACGTAGGTGTTTCTATCTTTTTTGGCTTGTTCATTGGATATGAGAACAACTGTCCACGAGACAAGTTCTTTACGAGGAAGCTGAGCTTTGATGTATTGAACAAGAAGTGTTGTGTTTGCTGGCCTACAATCATGATGCGACTGATATGCTGAGAGAAAGTCGATGACTTTATCAGCAGAAACCTCTCTCCACAGGTAGTTCTTGGATTTTTCCTCATACTTTCCAAGAGTTTTTAGAAGTTCATCTGTGGCTTTAAAGTTCTGCTCATTTATCTCGTCATTCTTGTAAAAAATTGTTGTTTCACTCAGGCTTCTGGTATAGGAGAGTTGCATGGTTGTCCCCGATCTCATTTTGTTAGCCGCAGTGATCATTAGTCCTTGAGGATGAGTACGAACTTTAAGTCCGAAATCTTCGGGTGTAGCATCTTCAGCAGCCATATAATCCAGTTCCTGCCTCAGTTCTTCGCTTGCAACAGTGATGTGCTTGTACCACTGAACAAGCTCATCTGTTGTGTACAGCCTGCAAAGATCAAGGTAACCAGGTCTGTAGCCAAACCACCTTCCCATCTGCATCAATGAATCGTACATTCTTGTGGGGCGGAGATAATAGCTTACAGTTAGATCCTCTAGAGTTAGACCCCGAGAAAGTTTATTTCCCCCAATAGCAATAACACTTAGTCCATTCTTATGTTCGCTGTAGTCCAAAACATCTTTTGCTGTACCGTTAATTTTTTTGATCTGAATTTTGGATGCAGCCTGATTCAGCAGAAGGTCGGCTTCTTCCCAGCAAACAGTCTGTATAGCATACTCATGCATCATAGATTCACTCGTTGGTAGGAAATCAGATTCCCACAACTGCCTGAACTCGTCCCTTAACTGTTTGGGGGCGTTACCATCTCCATATCGCAACCGCCTCTGTATAGAGGTCAATACATCCTGAACCTGAACTGCAACTCTTTCCTGAACACTTGTAAGAAGAGTTACATGCACAAGCATAGAGTTGTGTGCTTTTTCCTGTCCTCGTGCGATTCTCACTGCACACGAGAGAATAAATGATTTGATCGCTTTATACAAGGATTCGGGAATTTCACCAGGAACATGCTCCTTCTTGTGTGCTGTTGGCATCCATTTTTCGTGGTCTTTAACCAACCTGACAATTGGTAACCCTTCTGATGCTTCAAGCCCAGATTGTGCATCTGCTTCAAGCCCAAATACACGTGCTGGTCCTACATAGTTTGATGGTGTTGGTAGATTAATGATAAAGCTACGTGGAAAAAGGTCGTCTCCACATTGATTTGTACGTGCTTCTTCATGAATAAAGATGTTTGCAAATGGTGTAGCAGTGTAAGCTACATAAGCACTTTGCTCAAAGCTATACAGTAGCTTTCTAATTAATGCATTAATCTTTGTAGGATCATGATCCTCAATAATGTTGTCGTCATCATCAAATACAAGTGGATTTGTGTCGATTGATCCATTATCAGCTTCGTCATCTATAACCAGTAAAGGTACTCCTCTAACAATACGTCTTCCTGATTCCTCGTCTACAATTCCTCGAACGCTGCTCAATGCCCAGTTGAACAAGTTATTGAGCACAGATTTATTCTTTTTGACAACAAGAACAAGTGGGTCCTGCCCACCAGGAAGAACTCCAAATTGATTTGCAACTTTTCGATTAAAGTCACCTTTTTGATCACTGCTTGTTGCTGAATGGGCTATTAAGGGTTTTCCAATCGCAATTGTTCCTGCACCCACAAAGGAGTTTTTCTTCTCATCAAAAGCTCTATACACTCGTGAGTCAAAACCCAGAAAGCCCTCATCTAGACGAATTTGAGTTTGGCTTCGCAAGCTGTCAGTTAGTCCCGCAAGTACTATTATCACTTTGTACCCAGCGTCAACTGCCTTGCAGACAAGACCAGTGTAATTTGCGGTTTTACCAGATTGAACTTGCCCAACTACCATTCCTCTTCGATCCCATGCCCCTGGTCGCTGGGGATCTTCCAATCGCTCAAGAACGTCATTTGTCAGCCGGTCCAATCCAGTAATCGTGGCGGGTGCCCATCCTTTTTCTTCTTCCAGGTAACGCACATAACGATTCCAAAAATCCCAGTTAATTTCGCTATTTCGATCAGACAACCAGGGAACATGACCTTTTTCGCTATCCAGTATGGTTCCTATACCCATCTGAATATTTACGAGTGTTTGAATCTCTCGAATAAGCTTCTCCTCATCAATCTCAACAGCTCGACCCTGTTGACTAGTCAGCATACTGAGAACAGCTTTAACTCTCTCCTGGATAATTTCACGAGTAGGAATTTTTTGCTCTGCCTTCAGAAAAACCTGAACAAGTTGGCGAGCCATGTCGTAATCGTTCATCACAGGTCTCCTTTATCCAGATTCTTACCAAAGCTGTTCACCAGCTCTTCAAAACGTTGGAAAGGCTCCATCTTAACCAAACGGCTGCGGGCATCCTCTGGCTTTAAGCCGTTTTTTATCATTGCCTGATAAACCTGCCTCATTACCTCTACAATTTCCTCTGGTGGATCCCCTTCAAAGGGTTGACTATGCTTTTCAGGTTCAACAGAACTGTCAAGCCAAATTCGTTGTACAGGCACTGTTTCTTCAAGCAGTCGAATCAGCGCTCGTATAACTTGCTGAAACTCCCCATCTATTCTTAAAGCCTCTTTAATCAGAGGATGCTCCTGGTTTATGAGATAAAAAATTTTTCCATGTTTAACTCTTCTCTCCCAAGGGAAAATATATTCCTCTGCTGCCGTTGTTGCAACAACTTTTCCCCTATGTCGATAAATCTCCATTGCTTTCTGACGCGTTAGCCTAGCTATACGTTTGAGGTCCGATCTAAGGAATGCAGGTGGACGCGCTCTAGACTTTTTGACATCAATGTTCCAGTCACTGTCCATTGAATTCGTCAAGTTAACTTCGATACGAGCCAGCTTGTGATGCTCCTCTTTCTGAAAACCAAGTCCCAGCCAATCGCCAGCCACAAGCAGCCTTTCGTTGCGATAAACATAAAACCCTTGTTGAGCATTCCAGCCATCTGGACCTGCTGCTTTGTTATAGGTTTGTTGACTGATTTTAGAGTGATGAGGTAACACATAAGGTTTGATTAACAGGCTGTCTTCCTCTATCTGAAATCGTTCTTCCGGCAAATTCTGTGTGGCTTTTTCGTTAGGTAGGAATGGGTTCCAGGGTTCGACAGGTGCATCGTTTATCCAGAGGCGCAATTGATTATGACGCTCCAGAAACCGATGAAACACCATAGCTAAATGTCTCTCTACTACTTCTATAAGTTCAAGAAATCGATTATGGGCTTTCTGGTCATCTACCCTTGTACTACCCACAATTTGGTCTAGGTGCTCCCATAAGACAATTGTTCCTTGCGAGTTCTCTCTAAAATCAGAAAGCTTGCTGAGTGTTTCAGCAGTAAATGATTTAAGTAACCGCCATTCCCCAGTTTGGGTAACGTAATCTAAGTTCCATTGTCGTGTTGCAACACTGTAACCTGAAGCCTTTGATCTGACCGTGAGTTTTCTACATTGAGAAAACGAGGCTGTTTTAAGACCTAGACCAAAACGTCCTAAATCATCCGGTTTTCTGATCTCCATAGGACTCTGGCTGCTTGGTCTCATTGCGTTGACCAGCTCCGTCTCTGTCATCCCCTTTCCATTGTCTTCAATTGATATGTAGGAATCAGAACCATTCCAATGAAAGGTTAGCCAAATTTTCTCTGCTTTTGCTGAAATGCTGTTGTCAATGATATCAGCGATCGCAGTTTGAAGGTTATAACCGAATGCTCGTAATGACTCAATCATTGCTGAAGCACGAGGCTCAACTAAATCATATGCACTATCATTAGTTTGATTTGCCACGATTATAAAGGCGTTGATTAGTTGACTGAGAATTGCTACCAGACAAAACGACCTTTTGGAGAAGATCCTTAAGATTCTGAAATATATAATTCCCTAAATGGCTCTCGATGCTGCTGTTTCAAATTCATCTCAGCCTCTACTGATAGTGCCCGATCTATTCAGTGTATAAAAAACTTTCTTTAATTGTGTCCTTAAGCCCTTTCTACGGCTACCTGTCAGGCATCTGTTAGATGTGAAAGTGTAAAAATAACAACAGATACTTGGATAGTTATGGCATGGACGTGTTCAACTTCCGACAAAAACTGATTGAATGGGGGCAAGAACACTTCCGTCCTTTTCCCTGGCGTTTTACCGATGATCCGTATTACATCCTGATGGCTGAAGTGATGCTTCATCGAACCCAGGCTCAGCAGGTTGTTCCAGTATATAAACACTTTATTAAGCGTTTTCCTGACATTGCCTCTTTAGGTGAAGCGACTGAGGAGGAAGTGGGTGAAATGCTTTACTCCCTTGGACTTCATTGGAGAACCCGGCTAATTCATGAGATGGCTATAGCTCTCGTTAGTCGTTTTGATGGAAAAATTCCCTCTAAGAAATCGGACCTGCATAGCCTTCCAGGGGTAAGTGATTATATCGTCAGTGCTGTTCGATGTTTTGCATGGAAGCTACCTGATGCAATTGTGGATACAAACACAGTCCGTGTAACAGGTCGTTTGTTCGGATTGGAGGTGAAGGACTCTTCCCGACGTAACCGTAAATTTCGAGAATTGATTGCCTCTCTGATTGACCCTGAAAAACCAGTCAACTATAACTATGCTCTGTTGGATCTAGCAGCTCAGATTTGTACTAAAAGCCGCCCTCCAAACTGTGGTCAATGTCCTGTGCAATCTGTTCGGCGACAATAACCTTGGCTGGATCGAAAAGTAACGACTTGACCGGTTATGAGATTGCAACCCAAGGTTAGATCGCAAGGTCTACTTGGTCTGGTCAAAGACTAAAAAAAGCACTAAAGAACTCCCAAGGATTTGCAGGGAGATCTACAGTGCCAGGTACATATATTCAAACCTATCAGGTTCAAGTGTATATGCGAGCAAGGGAAGAAGGGTGCACGCAACAAGCATCAGCTGCTATCGCTGGCTTTAGTGAACGCAGTGGCAGACGGATTGAGCAGGGAGAGCATCAACCAAAGTACGGACAAGAGCGCGAGTGGCGCACCCGCCCCGACCCACTTGCCGGGGTCTGGGAGAGTGAACTAGAACCAATGCTCAAGCGGGAACCCCGCTTAGAGCCAACGACCTTATACGAATATCTGACTAACAAATATCCAGGGCAGTATGAGCAAACCTTGCGGACACTGCAACGACGGGTGGAGACTTGGAAAACCCTCTATGGTGACCCCAAAGCTGTGATGTTCCAGTTGCGACATGACCCTGGAGCAATGGGATTGTCCGACTTCACCGAGTTAAAGGGGGTCGAGATTACGATCAATGGCAAACTCTTTGAGCACATCCTCTACCACTACCGCTTAGCGTACAGCGGTTGGCAGTATGTGCAGATTATTCAAGGCGGGGAAAGCTTTATCGGTTTGTCGGAAGGATTGCAGAATGCTCTTAACGCCTGTGGAGGAGCACCACAGCTACATCGCACCGACTCTTTGAGTGCGGCGTATCGCAACATGGCAGGCAAACGCTACAAGCCGTTAACTCGCTTTTATGACCAGTTGTGTGAGCACTATCGGATGCGACCGACGCGCAACAACACAGGTCTTGCCCATGAGAATGGCTCGATTGAATCGCCGCATGGACACTTCAAGCGCAGGCTGGTGCAACAGTTGTATTTGCGTGGCAGTTTTGATTTTGAGTCAGTGCAATGCTATCAGAAGTTCATCGAGCAGGTTGTAGCCACGATTAATGCCAAATGCACAACGAAGTTTGAGGAGGAGAAACACCACCTGCAACCATTGCCCAAGTATCGCTTTGCCGATTATGAGGAAGTCCTAGTCAAGGTCAGTTGTTATAGCACCATTGAGGTGCGCTGTGTTCTCTACAGTGTGCCGTCGCGACTGATTGGACGACAGTTAACCGTTCATCTCTACCATGACCGGTTGGTAGGCTTTGTGGGTAAGCAGCAAGTGGTTGAACTGGTTCGTGTCCGAGGGGCTAGTAGCGGCACTAACCGACGGGCTCGGTGCATCAACTATCGCCACATCATTGAGGGACTACGCCGTAAACCGAGAGCCTTTTTGTACTGCACCTGGCAGCAGGAGATCTTGCCCACCGAGCAATGGCGAGGTCTTTGGCAACAGATGAGCGAACAGTTTGATGCGGATAGTGCTGCCAAAGTGATGGTGGAGGCTCTCTACATCGCCGCCACCCAGGATAAGGAGACGGCAGTGGCAGACTACCTTGAGGTGCAATTACAACGAGGCAGTTTGACGCTCGCCCGCTTACAGCAGCACTTCCAGTTGCTCTCCTCGCCTGCGCTGCCCACCGTTGATGTTCAGCAACACAAGTTATCCGAGTATGACCAACTCCTCAGTTCCAACACCCCCACCCCCAACACCAACCCCTTACCTGTCGGAGAGCAACCCTTACCCGAGTCTGAGCCTACTGCTCAAACAACTCCATTTGTCCCATATGCTCAACCACTGGCAAAGCCTGGAAACCAAAGCAATTCAGGAGAGTTGGTCGTACGCTCAGTTCTTGCTAGCACTGTGTCAATTAGAGGCGGACAGAAAGTTACAAGTGAGGTTGCAACGGGCCCTAGCAGAAGCACAACTGCCAACTGGAAAAAGCTTTACCACCTTCAACTTTGAGCACTGTCCTACTCTCAATCCAGCTCCTTTAATACAATTAAGCCAAGATGCTAGCTGGTTAGAGCGAGCCCAGAACCTAATTCTACTAGGTCCAAGTGGTGTTGGAAAAACCCATCTTGCGGCTGCAGTGGGACGATCTGCAATTGAGTGCGGCAAGCGAGCTAAGTTTTTCTCGGCGACTACCCTTGTCCAGCAATTGCAATACGCCAAACTGCAATTGCAATTGCCTGCAATTCTCACAAAACTAGACCGCTTCGATCTACTGATCGTTGATGATTTAGGCTACGTCAAAAAGAGTGAGGCAGAAACGGGTGTGCTCTTTGAACTCATCGCTCATCGTTATGAGCGTAAGAGTTTACTGGTCACGGCAAACCAGCCGTTTAGCCAATGGGATGCGATCTTCTCTGACTCCACCATGACGGTCGCTGCCGTAGACCGATTAGTGCATCATGCGCTCATTGTTGACATTCAAGCAGAGAGTTTTCGCAAGCAATCTGCACTAGAACGGGTTCAACCGACGTAGCCTGCAACGGTGCGATCTGCAATTGAAGCTTTGACTAGTTGCAACAAGAGCAACTACTCCACCTCAGAATCATAACTCTGGTGTTATTGATTCACAATTTAACTTGGGTTGAGCAGACTGTAGTGTCAATACTACAGTCCGTTTTTAGTCCAAATTTAGTTTCTCTTTGTAGTGTCGATGAGTAGTTGTCACCCTAACGCGACAATTCCTTTGAGTCATTTAACCGGACAAGGTGAATTCAAATTAATCGAGCAAGGTAATTGACATTAGACAGCAATCTTTCTGCCACTATGGAAAGGACTCTCTGAAGTATCCGAAGTAATTGTTTTAAGGGGATCGAGATGGCGGACAAAGAACACTTGGCTATGCTTATTCAGGGGGCTGACAAATGGAATGAATGGAGACAGATGATGGATGAAAGCGAGGAACTTTGTGATGATTTTTATGAAGTGAATTTAAGTGGGGCCGATCTCAGTAATGTGAACTTGAGTGGTTTTGACCTCAGCAGAACTGACTTGAGTGGTGCAAACCTGAGCGATGCTGGGCTTGTTGAAGTTGATTTCAGTTATTCTGCTCTGTGCAAGGCTGATCTCAGCAACTCTCGCTGTCAGGGATGTAATTTTAATGAAGCAGATTTGGAAGAGGCAAACTTTAGTAAAGCTAACCTTACTTACGCTAATTTCAATGGAACAAATCTAATTAGCGTGAATTTCAGGCAGTCGCGTTTATGGGAGTCTGATCTCTCCTCTGCTAATTTGAGCAATACTGACTTTAGTGAGTCCACGCTAGTTGGGTCCAATCTTCGTGGTATTCAGAGTAATGGAGCAGTTTTCTACAAAGCAATCCTTGGAAGTGCCAATCTTAGCGGTTCTGAATTCACTGGAGCTAATTTTAGTGAAGCCGATCTTAGTCGAGCCAATATGAGTGGTACGGACTTTGCGAAAGCGAATTTCGTCAATGCTAATCTCTATAGAGTTGAAGCTTTGGAATCTAGCTTTATCTCTGCAAATTTTACAGGTGCTTGTTTGAAAGACTGGCATATTGATGCTGCTACTCAACTAGATGATGCCATCTGTGAGTACTTTTACTGGGGATTGGATCAACAGAACCGCTGTCCGCAGAACGGTATCTATAAACAAGGGGAGCTTGCAGAACTGTTCAAACGGGCACGAAACTTGGTTGAATCGTTACTACAGAAGGGCTTGTAAACTCAACTTAGTAATCCCCAGGTAAAATGCCTTTCTCTTTTAGAAACTCAGGAAGAATCTGCTGTTCATATCTCCATCCAGACAAAACCTGATCCCCGTAAATGTGCCTTGCCACGATATAGAGGTAGTCTTCGTAAAGCTCCTGCGGTATCACTAGTGGGCGGGCAATGAAAAAGCCTGGACCCAATCCTGCTCCAGTTTCCCAATCTACCCCACGTTCCTGCTTCAAAATTTCTTTGACTCTTTGCTGGTCTTCTGTCGAATTTCGCTGTAACCCCACATCTTCAACAAGTTGAGCAAGAATTCGGTATGTGGTTCTGCCCAACGGTTCACCAGTTCGCCGATCGACATATTGAATTTCCGTCCTCACTAATGGCTGTTCACCTCGAATAAAGGCGAGCATGGCAGGACTAGTTGCCTGCACAATTTCCCAGCCTGTGTCCTGATAGCGTTGCTTCAGCTTTTGTAGCTCAACTTGAAGCTCTAGTTCTCGTGCCGATGAACTTTGCCCTCCCCCTTGAGCCACCATCTCAATCAGAAGGGTTCTGATTTGTTTGGCGATCGCTGAATCTCGCAACAACATCCCCAATCGCAGAGCAGCGCGAGGAGTCCAAACCGTTAAATTGGGGGTTCGGGAACTGATGTCGAATATCGACATCACATCCTTCAAAGCTTTCCCCCGTAGGGTTTTTAGCCCATCAGACTCAAACTCATCCCGGTTAACCTTGATTGCTGTTTGCACCGTGTCCAATGGCACTTCATAGAATTCTGCGATTTGCCCTGTGAGTGCTAATCCTTGCCCTTGCCAAACCGCGAACATTAAAGCTTTTGCCTTATGCAAAATCTCCTCTGCCCGATTGCTTTCAATCTCAGCAAGTTGGCGATCGCGAATTGATCTTGATTCAATGAAGGCATCCTCTGATAGATACATACGGGCTACTAAGCAACGCTAGAAAGAAATGGGAAACATCATTTTGCTTTTGAGATCTGTTCAAGCTCTGCAAGCTTCGCCTTGAGTGCTTGTTTCAAGGCTTTGATCTCGTCAGCTTGCCAGTCTTCCACTGAAATAGACTGTAAACTCTTAATCACTCGTTGGGAGGGACTACGAATAGCCGAGTTGTCGCTATTATGGGTTTTGAGCAAGTCACTGACTAACTCACGGGTCTCACTTAGCGATAAGTTTTCTGCTGCAACCCTTCGAGCTGTCTGACTTCTTACCTCTGCTGCCGCTACTGCATCCAAATTCAGTTTCTCAGCAGAAAGCTTGTTTAGTTCTCGTACTTTACTGGCATCTAAGCCAAATTCCCGAACGATCTCCTTAAGGTCGTCGGCGATCGCCAGCATCGGAAACACGTTGGCACTGATGGAAGCTGGGTTTAGTTGGTAGTCCATCAGTGCCTGAAAGATTTTTAGCTCTGCATCCTGTTTTAACTCAATGGATTCTAGCCATTCCCGTTGCTCCTCCCTGGAGGCAGTAGTGATAGCGGTTAACTCCGAAAGCTTTTTATTTCGCTTCAGGCGTTGCAGGCAAGTATTGAGCATTGTTGGAATGCGATCTCGTTCCTCCTCAATCTCGGGATTTCGATAAACAATTTGGTTGATCAGACACTCTGCTAAATCAAGAGGGTGTAGATCCTTCCGATGAATGGAGGTAGATAACGCCTGACTTTGAATCTCCTGGAGGTTAATCTCCTCTGACTCCAGTGGAATGATGACAGCCTTAAGGGTTGTCCATGGGATGAGAGGAGCTGCCCGCCACCGGCGCTCGCCGTCAAAAATTAAATAGCCTTCTTTCCAGGGAAACAGGATGACCGGAGTGTGCTGCCCCTCCTGCTTTAACAGTTCTGCAAATGCCTTAAGCTCAGACTGCGGAAATGTCTGCCGGGGTTGAAAAATGTTGCGCTCCATGCGTGCAATCTCAATTTCTTGAACCCCGCCTTGTGCTGACAGTTGCTGTGTTAATTCCTGGATTTTTGCTTCCAGTTCCAATTTTTCCTGGGTGGCAAGTTCCTGACTTTTGAGGCGTACAATCTCAGCCTCCAGTTCCTCTACCCGACTCGACAAATGATGAACTTTTTGGGTTTGCCCAGCCTCAGCAAAAATCTGGCTGGCTCCAATCGGCTTTGGTCTTGGCATTACTTCCCTTTCAGTAGATTGATGATACGCGCCACGATGGGGTCGAATGACTTCACGATCGAGTCCCCTGGTTGATAAATCTGTACAGGTAGCCCTGTACCACTGGCACTCAAAATGAATCCAGATTCTTTAATCGGTGGAAAGCAAGTGATCCCCATCTGCTCAAGTTGATAGGGGATCGTATCGGTTAATTCGATGTCGGTTCTGGGTTTACCTTTGCTATCAAGTCCCAGCAAATTACGATGAGCGGCAAACTTAGACACGTTTACCCTAGATGGCACAAACCCCAAAATTTCTGGCTTAGGACGTAATCGAAGAGCTTCTATTTTTTGATAAAACCAGTTGACCATCCCCGCTGCCCCGAAAGAGTCCTTATATTCTGGTTTCAAGGGAACCAAAACGTGGGTTGATGCTGCAAGAGCGATTAGCCCCATTGGCTCTAGGGACGCAGGAGTATCCAGAATGACGACATCCGCATCAAGAGGGTAGTCTTCCAGCCTGTCCTTAAGGGTTTCATACTTTCGCTCGTAGAGATGTAGGCTGCGGACGATTTCTTCTAGCGCTGCGCCACCTGGAAGAACCTGAATATTGTCCACATACTCTTTCCAGATAGGAGCTAGGGGGTAACTGCCATCAAAACTCGGATCGAAAACGGCAGCAAGAGACTGTTCCCTTGAAGGAGTTGCTGTTTCCCCTGTAAACAGGCTTAATGAACCATTTTGATCCAGGTCAATCAAAACAACCTTGTACCCTTTCTTCCCTAACGCGTAGGCTAAATGGGTCACCAATGTTGTTTTCCCTGATCCTCCTGTATTGCTCTCGATCGCAATTCTGATTTGCTGAGCAGCTTTGGGCATAAAAAATAGTTTGTACCATAACGTTAAAGTATATCACTCTGTACCATAACGTTATAGTACACCGAGTTTCAGTTAAGTGTTGATGAACAATGGTGTTCAGTTAGCTCTATCCATTAGCCTACTGAAAGCTCTTTGCTAACTTTCTCCTTGAAGAGAGCGGAGCTACACTCATTCCATCGAAAGCCTGACTTCCACATTGCTCCGTCATAGATGAAGTAAATGACTCTTACCTGCTGCTTATCTTCATTCACTTTCAGAAAATAATTTTTCCGTTTTACAAAGTCAAATAGTATAAAGTAGGGCAACTCGGAGCTAATCTTTAACCATGCTTCCATTGTTATGTCATCTGGAAAATGAGTATCGATTACTTCAATCGCAACCCAAGGGTGGCGCTCCGTATGTCGGTGGGATAGTTCTGCTCCAAAGACATCGTGCCGCCACTGAGCTGTGCTTGACAGTGTGCGAGTCACTTCTTTCGTCCATGTATAATCTTTGCCTCTAAACAATGGTACAAATGTTTGGTTTCCATCATCAAAACTGTTGTACCCAAATAAAAAATTTTGTTTCTGAAGTTGAGTCAGTAATTCATCAACTCTGCTTCTGTGGCGGTTTGATGATTCTTCACGACCTCTCAAATATCGCTTTGTTTTAGATAGGGAACAAAAATGGGGTGTGTTGAGCCTATTGCGAATTGACAGTCGATATTCTTGACTTTCATCCCAAAGTTCTTGAGTTCGCAAAAATGCACGTACATTTGGATCGTGAAGTTGATCCGGATAAACAACTTTCAAGCTGTTACCGTTAGGTTGATATACTGCTTTGGTCCACTTCAGCATAACTAAAGTCAAACTCGACTTCTTTAAAGATAATCAACTTTCAAAGTCTTTTTGGAGAGGTGGTTCTTCACTTACTTGGAAAGATTAACTTTAATCCTCAAATACTTGACTTTCTACATTGCCTCCTTCAATTACCCATTCCAGGTTTACCTTTATGGACTTACTCTAATTCGATCCCAATGTGTTCCTGACTCTGATTATTGGTGGAACGTAAGAGAGATTGATATTGCATTTGTTCTTGAGCAATCTTTGTTTCCTTGATCCCTCTCTGGAAATGCTGCCAATGCTCTAAAGAAATATCGGCGTGCAGGATGTCCCAATCGCTCTCATTCCGTGTTTCTCCTTGAAGAAGAACTTGGTTGGGCTTTTCCTTTTCGACCACAATAATCTGTTGTGTTTCCTCATTCCATTTGGCGGATAGCCAGTTGTCCTCTAATTCAGTCTTCTCCACCTCATTCATTCGATCTTCGAGGTAGCTAAGTATTGCTCTAGCTCGCTTCCATTGAGCACTTCCATATTTAGGTCTTTTACCATTAAAGATGTGCTCCTGGTGTAAGCGATCGTGTTCAAGCTGTTGATATTGCTCGAAGTGAGTGTCAAGAAAACGTTGGCACTCGTCAGGTGATGCTTTCTGAATGTCCCGTAATTGTTGAGGTTGGCTGTCATCGTATTGTTGGACGAAATCGTTGCGCTGTAGTCCAATAAAACTGTATTGCCGCCCCAGGTCTTTACCCTTTCTCAAAGCTCCGTCAATTTCAAAACTGATTCCAATAACTTTGCCATCAATTTCCTTGAACCGAACGCCTACTTCTCGAGTCTTCAGCCGGGCTGCCATTACTGCAAAGGTCGGTTTATCCTCAGTTGCCTCTCGAATTTGCTCCCAAAGTTTTTCGGTTGGGGTTTGCTCGATACTCAGTCTTTGCTTCATTCGATATTCGCCCGTTGGCAGGTTGTTGCGCTCTCGTTCCGGCCTAAATGTGTAGGGTTGCAGATTAAATTCTTCCTCTATTTGTTCCTGAACCGATTTCTCCCCTCCCAAGCCATACTTCAGTCTAGTAACGATGTAGGCATCATCTACCCACTTGCCATTTTTATCAACTGCAGAAACTGCACCATGCCCATGCTCCACCTCCAGCTTTTCCTCCTTGTCGTAGTGTTTAGCGTTTACATACAGGCAATCCTGGTGCCCAGTTAGTTCATAAATTCTTTTGAAGATTCTCGCAAACTTCTCTTGACTAACTTTCTCTCCAGGCTGAAACGAAACTGCAAGGTGGCGCATTGTGATTTTGACATTAGGGTTTGTCTTGTGGCTGAACCTGAATTCTTCTGTTAACTCCTCCGCATCTCGTCCAGACATGTTGGTACTGATAATGGGATTGTCGTTTTCGTCACGTTGTTTTTTCGGATTGAGCAGGTACTGACACAATCCCAGTGGGTCGCTGCCATTGTTGTACTCGATATTCATAAAATCTCCTGTGCTCGGTACTGGAGCCGCTTTAATGCAATTTCGCGCCGGGTGTCCTGTATCAGTTCATGTAAGTTTGCTTTTTCTACTGTGCTTAAATCTGTGCGATCGAGAAGCCGCTCTGCCATTTCTCCTAGCTTCCAGTGAAGCTGTGAGTTGGCTAATGCTCCCTCTGCTCGTCGCCTTGCTCCCGAATCCCGTCCGTTGGAGAATGCCATCTCGATCAAAAACTTGCTCACTGACATTCCTCGCTCTTGGGCAAGAGCCTTAATTTCTTCTTTTTGATCCTCGGAACTGCAATAAATCTCGATACTTGGTCGCTTTAGCTTGCTCATATCCGGTACTGCCACAGCTTGCTGTCTCTACTACTTCCTTCTAGCGTCTACTTTTGAGGAGCACAAAAAAACTAAATAATATGTATTGTCTTTGAAGATATTTTTGAAACTTTTCTAAGATGAATTTACACCTTGAAATTGGAGATTTAACCTAATGGCGAAGAAAATTGATCTATCTCTTATTGGGAAAATTGAGGAAAAATTAAATTCACAAAAAGAATGGCAATCAGAAATTAATTGTCATGAGTTGGTGGGATTAGTATTTTCTGCAATTGACAAAGCTGTAAAAGAAAAGGCTACCTGGACTGCAATCGCTCAATCAATTCAGGATTTAATTGGTGAAAGCGAGAAAATAAATCCAAATACGTTAAGACAGTATTACTTCTATTTCAAGAGCCATCCTGAAGCTTTGCCTAAGAAGAAGCGTAAGGTTGGAAAATCTAAAGAGAATCAAAAATCAACCACGGAAGAAGCTTTAGAGTCTACAATAGTGTTAACGGCTTCGGATTGCTCTGAGCGTCGCTCCACACCGACGGTTCAAGCTTTGGCTCAAACTGTTGATGCTCAAGTGAAATCTGGAGAAGAAACGACTGAAATTCAAGCGCTTTTACCAGAACCCAGGAAAAAAACTGGGTCTAATTTTGCATACTAATTGAGATCTGCAACTATGAATTCTAGAAATTCACAGGCTACAAAGCAGCAATCTTCTGCTGTTAATTTAGCCCTGCCTTCTCCACTTTTCATTAACTTTTCAACTGGTGGAAAAGGAGGGGTTGGGAAATCATTTTTCGTTCGACTTCTCTATCAGTATTACTTGGATCAAGGATTTCCTGTTGAAGGTTTTGAAGGCGATGTTCGCACGCCTGATTTTGCTGGGATCTATCAAGAAATTAGAAAAGCTGGTAATGGTATTCATTTCAGTGAGGATGAAAATCAGGCAACCGCTCCGAATATGATCTTGAATACTGTAATTAAGCGTAAAGTGAATGCCGTAGTGAATTTGCCTGCAGCAGTTGATCTTGCATTTGAAAAGTGGCTTGAAGTCTCTCCAGTTCTAGATCTATCTCAGGCAAATGGAATTCAGCTTGTGAAATGGTTTGTTGTTACTGGTGAGTATGACAGCGCCCAATGCCTTCATGTCTCCCTAAAACTGTTTGGGCATCTAATTCCTCATGTGATTGTGAAGAACCGGAAGCTCAAAGATTGGAGCTATTTCGATTCTGACCAAGATACGCAGGCGCTGATTCGGGAACATAATTGCAAAGTCATCGATTTACCAAGTTTGAATGTCCTGATTGCTGGAACTATCCTTAGAAAACGTCTCCGCTACGACGAGGCGCTGAGCTACCAGGGGGAAAACTACGAGGTAACTGAGCAATCTACTGTTAGAAGCCTCCTTCGATCAACCTATCAGGCGATCGAGTCCACTGGTTTTGTCCCTAATTCCAATGTAGTGATTTCTGGTAGCGGTAATGGCAAATCAAATTAATAATAGTACATCCTCACAATCACATCCGTTTGACCCTGAGCAAGATCCTTTAATTCGTAAATGGTCAGCGCGGCTTAACTTGCCTTCAGATGATCGAATTGTCGTAATTACCGCTGAAGTAGAACGTATTCGAGAGTCTATTGTCTCTCAATTGGAAAGTTCTGAGTTGACGTTTAAGGAGTTACAGGAATTATGGGGAGCCAGCTTCAACCAGACGAATATTACCCTGTCTCAAGCTCTATCGCTGATCCAACAGCAGCAATCAAATCAAACGGCGCTTACTCAGACTTACAGCAGTTTGACAGACTCCTTGCTGAAATTCGAGGAGGTGTTGAATACGTTATCCGAGAGAACCAACGAATTGCTAAAGCCCTCACAGGAATTAGCGAGCGTCTTGAAGCCCGAATTGTTGGCTCTGAAGTCGAGCAACACCTCAATTCAGAATACGATCAGCAGTCTCAAATCAGAAAATCGGACGATCTACAGTTGCCTAAGCGACATCAAAACTGCAATCACAACCATCAGCGACCGCAGCCAGAAATTGAACCTTAAGCCTTGGTGGGTGCAGTGGTTGATTGTCGTGCTGTTAGTTCTTAATGTTGTTTTGTCAATTCCCCACGATGAAGGTAGCCCCGATCTAAGCCTTGGTTTTGCTAACAGGGACTTGAACTATGTGGCAACTAGGTCGGAATGGACATTAACAAAGTTAGAGCGCATTGAGAAAGCGTTAGGAATTCAGAATTGAAAGTCTTATGAATAATCTCTGCCTGGTATTAAAAGCATGGATATATGGGCTTTCATGACTAAATCTGAATTACATCGCCAATTTTCCGTTTGCGCTTGTGGCGATTGTTATGCCCTGCTCTAATTTGGTGCTGTTGGTGGTGAGCGTCAATCTCATCCCGTCGCTCTGTCACAATCCGCTCAATTACTCGTTGGTTGGCGGTATAAGTTTTGAGACCATTAATCGTAATTTCCCACTTGAGATCGTGTAGCTGATCAGGTTGATTGTTGTGAGCCATGATTGCATCGATCGCCCGATTCACGATCGCGTCAGCCTCACCAGTTTTGTACTTGCGGGGTTTGTTTTCCTTAATTGATTCTTCAGTTGCATTTGTTTCGTCAGTAAAAGTTGTCTTAGCGATAGGTTGAGGTGATGGAGCTAGCTTTGCTGTTGCTGCCCTTTGAGCTGATACAACAGGCTGAATGTTTGCTTGCTGGATCTGCATCTGAAACTGCATAAACTGAGCCATCACATCGACGAGCTTATCAAGCTTTGATTCCAATCCACTCGATACAGGTTTTTCTAAAGGTTCTTTGGATTGGATTGATTCCGGTGAGTCAGCTTTTTCTACGTCCTCCGTTTCCTCCGTTTCAGCAGGTATGGCGTCAGCAGGAGAAGCGATCTCCTCCCCCACCTCACCAGAAATAGTTTCTTCCGGCTCAATTACTGCAGATTGCATAGGCAACTGCTTTTGTGACCATGCAATCCAAGCAGATACCTTGTCTTGCTGCGTTTTGCCTTCAAATTGCCTCAAAATTTCTGCTACAGCATCATGATCTTCTCGCCAGATCCGGAGACTAGAGCGATGTTTCTTCTCAGTGATTGTAGGTTGTGGTGCGTCAGCCGCTTCCTTAAACACTTCTAATACCTCCACCCCTTGCCAATCCAAATGAATGCCCTGCCGCCCATCAATGTTGCCCTTACCATCCCCTATTTTGAAATCGCTGTAGTGCCGTGAACTTGCAAGTTTCCGCCGTAGTTCTGGATTTTTTTCATCTAATACAGCAAAATGCCCCTGACAATGTGCCTTAAACTCAGTTGCATCCACATTCACAGGGCAGTAAAACCAGACGGCGATCGTGCCGTAGATTGCTCGAAACAAATGACTGTAGAGGTTATCTTTGCCTGGACGGTTGGGAATGAGATCAGCGAAGTGGCGATCGCAAGCGTCAGCGACCTTGTGCCCATACTCAGCATTAATAGCCTCCCTGGTTTTACCTTCCACATTTACTAAGCCTCGCAACCGCTTAAGCCCATTCAGAACGTATTCTGCTTGGCAAAGGGTAGGGATTTCAAAGCTCAAAGTTTGCTCCTCTCCCCTTCTTTTTAATGCGCCTTTGAAAATCACGCTGTACTGAGTTTTAGGGGTAAATTCAGCCGTTGCCATTACCTCGGTTGATCGTCGTCCGGTGAGTACCGCCAGTGCCGCTGCTACATCAGTCCACTCAGGGGACTGTAACAGGTTTACCGATCTGGTGATTAAGGCGTTGACATTACCAGGGTCAAGAATGATGCATTGAGTGTTCCTTCGTGCGACCTGGCCTTGTTTTTCCTCATTGAGTTGAGTGTATTCAGCTTTAGTGAAATTGATATAGTTCAGCGAGAAATGATTTTCACCCAGTTTGTCCTTAATTGCTCTACGAGTCTGATCCATGAGGGATTGTTGCTGTTTGAGTTCCTTAGCGCCCCTCGCTGCCCAAGCATCACGAATCGATAGAGCAAGTTGTTGAGCCTTAGCCACTCCATCTGGAGAGTCTTCTAATTGAGAGAGTGCAGGAATGTACTCGTTATCGATCAAATGATTGAGCCAGCCACGTTTACCCATAGTAAATCTCCAGATTGAATTGATTGTAGGGTGAATTGGGTTGGATAAGGAGAGGAACAAGAAGTGTCCCCCGTAGAGGTGTTAGTAGATTTCAGGGAAAGCCTTCTTATTGAGCCACCAAGCTGCTTGCTGTCTAAAGCAATTGCGTTGTAGAGCCACTTCATCGATTGCCGCTTTAATCGTCAATTGTTGGTCATCAGAGAGGTTGTAGAGCTTAAGGAACTGGATTGCTTGCTCAATAGCAGAGGTGGGCAGAGAGACTGGTACAGAGACGGAATGCTTGAATTTGGTAAGAGTTGATAGCATAAGAGAACCTCAAGAAGGTAAGGGCATCCGGTCAGATTGGCGTTTGGCGGATGCCTTTTGAATGCATATACATTCTAGCTAAAACCCATATACAAATCAATATGCAATCCATGTTCAATGCAATTCAATTATGCGATCGCCTCAAGTGTATGACTTCAAAACCTCTGATAGGGGTCTAATAGGCTTGATATTAGCAGCGGAAAAATTTTGGTCGTTAGTGAAGCTTTAGAAGCAACTGTCCCATTTTTGGCGACTGGGTGCTCAAACATGAGAAGTCTAGAATGGCGCAAAATCGTTCTCTGTAAATTAGACTGTCCCATTTGTGGCTCTTATATATAGTCCGCTTTTGGCTGTCTTCAACGTACTTAACGTAGGCAAAATCAGGAATTTTTATTCGTTGTAGACAGCATATATTGAGTTTGTCTCTA
>NZ_JACJSA010000035.1 GCF_014697545.1 Oscillatoria sp. FACHB-1407
ATCGAGGAGTTCAGGTCGAAAAGTCATAGTACGAGTGTCTCGGGTCTAGTAGTTCATTAGATCTCATTTCTGACCTTTGACACAATCTAATTTACAATCCCCTAATCCACGCTATTTGCACTGCAAAATTGTTTAATGAAATCTAACTTGATTTCGTTGCTATGCCGTATTAACTATTGCCCTGATGTATTTTAACTGACAAGTAGTACGGAATTGATTCTTCAGTTATAACTATGTCACTAGATAGATGCCAATATTCAGCATCTATCTTTATCTATTCTTGTCGTTACATCGAAATTGATTTCCAACAAACAGGCTCTCGAAATCCAGGAATCATCGCCTCATTAAGAATCACCTTCCAACAATCCTTCAGATTTCACCAACTTCTGCGAATGATTTCCTTCATCATTCTTTTAATATTGGTTACCTGTAGCTTTGCCTTGCTTCATCTATATGGAACAACCTGGTGAAGCCTGTTTTGAGAGTTGACTTCACAGAAAATTGGCACTGATCGACTGAGTTTCCGTAGAAACCGATCCCTACTTCTTCCTAACCCAATAACACACATTGAATGCCATTACAGTTTTGCCGCATCGTCTTGGGTTGGTGCAGGTAACAAGTAGATGGCTCCCGAAATCAGGGTTAGGGCAACCGCGAGCCAAAATGCGATCGCAGCAGATAGTTGCCATGTGTTTGACAGTGGCGCAATTAACAACGCGATCGCCCCAATCTGTGACACGGTTTTGAGTTTGCCCCAGATATTCGCGCCTGAGATTTTGGGCTGATTGACCCGCCAACCTGCGATCGCTAACTCCCGTCCCAGAATCAAAAACACCCCCCAGGCAGGCACCTGCCCCAATTCGATTAACACCAGTAAAGGAGCCAACACCAACAACTTGTCCACCAGTGGATCTAGAAATTTCCCTAAGTCCGTGACCTGATTTAAGCGACGTGCCAGATAGCCATCTAACCAATCGGTGCCCGCTGAAATCAGAAATATACTCAAAGCAATCCAGCGGCTCTGCTCAGTCGGTTGATAGAGCAAATAGAGGAGAATAGGCACTCCCAGCAAGCGTGAAACGGTGATCCAGGTCGGTAGATTCATAAGATAGGGCGAATGAAGGCAATCCTTTTATGATGAGGGGTAATACGAGTTGAGAAAACCCTATGCAGGTTGAATTAGAACAACCCAATCATCAGATTACCGAAGAGAAGGTATTGATTTTGCAAGGTGTGACGTGGGAGCAGTTCAAGGCGATCGCGGTTCAGTTGCAAGATCACCGAGAGGTCAAACTCTCCTATCTGAATGGAGTTTTAGAGATTATGTCACCGATCGGGGAGCAGCACGAAAAAATTAAAAGTACGCTTAGCTTGTTGTTAGAAGCGTATATGAGAGAGAAGAGTATCCGCTTTTACAAGCGTGGTGGTTTTACCCTGGAGGCAGAAGGATATGCCTCAGGAACCCCTGACGAGTCTTACAGTATTGGTCAATCAGGCGACGTTCCCGATATCGTGATTGAGGTGATTGTCACCAGCGGAACACTCAATCGCCGTAAGCTATACGAACCTATGCGAGTACCAGAGGTTTGGTTCTGGCGAACAGATCAATTAAAAGTATTTCAGTTGCAAAATGAAACCTATGAGGAGACTTCTCGGAGTCAGTTTTTTCCTGATTTAGACTTAAATTTGCTTCTGCACTATCTGGCGTATCCCGATCAGTACGATGCTGTGCAGGAATTTGAGCAAGTGATTCGGGGCGATCGCCAACCTTAAATTTAGGCTGCTAGAGAACGTAACGGACTGATAAGTTTCCTCAAGATTCCCTCCTACTGTCAACCCGGACACAATATTTTCTTGGAACACTAGAAATAGAAGAGTTTTGGGTAGTCACAACGCCATTTAAACCACCAGAAACTGACTCAGTAGCACTCATGTTTCAACTTAGAGGTGAAACGTTGCAAGACGTAACACTCTCAAGGCCTGAATCTGTATCCTATGTGGTGCTTTGCGTCAGTAAAACGGTGTTAGAACAGGAGGACTACCCCGGTTAAAGAGGAGGTTAAAGGATGGCGATCGCCACGATTAATCCGGCAACAGGGGACATTGTTCAAGAATTTGAGCCATTGACTGATGAAGCCATTACGCTCAAGCTAGACGCCGCACAACAAGCCTTTGAACACTATCGACTGATTCCCCTGCAACAGCGCAGCCAGTGGATGAGTGCTGCCGCCCAAATTTTGATTGACCGCAAAACAGAATTTGGCAAGCTGATGACGGTTGAAATGGGCAAACCGATTGCAGCGGCGATCGCCGAGGTTGAAAAATCAGCCTGGGTTTGTCGCTATTACGCCGAGAATGCCGCCGAGTTTCTGGCAGATGACGCGATCGAAACCGATGCCAGTCGCAGTTTTATTCGATATCAACCCTTAGGCATCGTACTGGCGGTGATGCCGTGGAATTTTCCCTTCTGGCAGGTGTTTCGTTTTGCCGCACCGGGCTTGATGGCAGGGAATGTGGGTGTGTTGAAACACGCCTCGAATGTGCCGCAGTGTGCCTTGGCGATCGAAGAGGTGTTTCGCCAAGCCGGATTTCCAGAAGGAGTCTTTCAAACGCTGCTCGTTGGGGCAGATAAGGTAGCGCAGATTGTAGCAGACGATCGCGTTAAAGCTGCTACGCTCACAGGCAGCGAACCCGCAGGCATCAGCCTCGCTACCCATGCCGGGAAACACTTGAAAAAGACCGTGTTGGAGTTGGGCGGCAGCGACCCCTTCATCGTGATGGACAGTGCTGATTTAGAAACCGCTGTCACAACCGCCGTCACCGCCCGCATGATCAACAATGGGCAATCGTGCATTGCCGCCAAACGGTTTATTGTACACGAGGCGATCGCCGACCAATTCACTCAAAAGCTGGTTGCCCGATACGCTGCCCTGAAGGTGGGCGACCCACTCGACCCCCAAACGGAGATTGGCCCCCTCGCCACTCCCGGCATCCTCAAAGACTTGCAACATCAAGTCACGATGGCGGTTGAGCAAGGTGCCAAAGTGCTGATTGGTGGTAACACGCAAGCGATCGCCCCAACCGTAGAAGGAAAATTGCAACAGGGCAACTTCTATCCACCCACGATTCTGGCGGAGATTTCCCCCGATGCGCCGATCGCGCAGGAAGAGTTCTTTGGTCCTGTGGCGATGCTGTTTCGTGTCCCTGATCTGGACGCCGCGATCGCCCTGGCAAACAATGTTCCCTTTGGTTTGGGCGCGAGTGCCTGGACAACCGTTCCCGAAGAAGGCGATCGCCTCATGGCTGACCTGGAGGCAGGTTCCGTCTTTATCAACGGCATGGTGAAATCTGATCCCCGCTTGCCCTTTGGTGGCATCAAGCGATCGGGCTACGGCAGAGAGTTGGGCAGACCAGGCATCTACGAGTTCGTCAACATCAAAACGATTTGGGTGAAGTAATCACCGTGCTGCTGGCATGGGCTGAGGGATAACCTACGGAAACCCTTCAAAACCCATCATCAGCGCAGGAGATTGATCTGGCAACTTTAAATCTTAAAGAGAGGTTAAACCATATGACTGACATGAACACGGCTGAACTTTTGGTTCAATGCCTGGAAAATGAAGGAGTTGAGTATGTTTTTGGATTGCCCGGAGAAGAAAATCTCCACGTTCTACAAGCGTTGCGGCAATCCTCCATTCAATTCATCACAACCCGTCATGAACAAGGGGCAGCCTTCATGGCAGATGTGTACGGACGGTTGACAGGCAAGGCAGGTGTTTGCCTCTCAACCTTAGGACCAGGAGCCACCAACTTAATGACGGGGGTTGCCGATGCTAACCTCGATTGCGCTCCACTGGTTGCCATCACTGGGCAGGTTGGCACCGATCGCATGCATATCGAGTCCCACCAATATCTAGATTTGGTGGCGATGTTTGCGCCTGTGACCAAGTGGAATACGCAGATTGTTCGCCCCAGCAATACCTCTGAAATTGTCCGCAAAGCCTTCAAACTGGCTCAGAGCGAGAAACCCGGCGCGGTTCACATCGATCTGCCTGAAAACATTGCTGCCATGCCAGTAGTGGGTAAGCCACTGAGAACTGATTCCCGCGAACGAGTCTATGCCTCATTCCAAAGTATCGAGCGAGCAGCGATCGCTATTTCTAATGCTAAAAACCCTCTGATTTTGGTGGGAAATGGTGCCATTCGAGCGCGTGCCAGCGACGCTTTAACCGAGTTTGCGACTCGACTCAACATCCCCGTTGCCAATACCTTCATGGGCAAAGGCGTAATTCCCTATACCCATCCCCTGGCATTGTGGGCAGTGGGCTTGCAACAACGTGACCACATCAGCTGTGGATTTGACAATACGGATTTGGTGATTTGCGTCGGCTATGACCTGATTGAATATTCGCCCAAACGTTGGAACCCAGATGGCACCACTTCAATCATTCACATTGATGCCACACCCGCTGAGGTAGACAGCAGCTACATTCCCCTGGCAGAAGTGGTGGGGGACATCTCAGACTCCCTCGAAGAAATCTTGAAACGTGCCGATCGCACCGGAAAACCGAATCCCTATGCAGTAGAACTGCGAGCCGAAATTCGCGCCGACTATGAGGAATATGCCACCGATGATGGTTTCCCCATCAAGCCCCAAAAGCTGATCTATGACCTGCGGCAAGTCATGGGACCGGAAGACATCGTGATTTCTGATGTGGGTGCTCACAAAATGTGGATGGCACGGCACTATCACTGCGATCGCCCCAACACCTGCATCATCTCCAACGGGTTCGCTGCTATGGGGATCGCTATTCCGGGGGCGATCGCTGCCAAGTTAGTTGCTCCTCAGCGCAAAGTCGTTGCGGTGACGGGAGATGGCGGCTTTATGATGAATTCACAAGAGCTAGAAACGGCCCTGCGAATCGGCACACCGTTTGTCACGATCATCTTTAACGATGGTGGCTACGGGTTGATTGAATGGAAACAGATCAACCACTTCGGTGAATCTGCTTTCATTCGCTTTAGCAATCCCGACTTTGTCAAATTTGCTGAGAGCATGGGGCTGAAGGGTTACCGCGTTGAATCTGCCACCGATTTGATTCCCACCCTCAAAGCCGCACTGGCTCAAGATGTTCCCGCTGTGATCGATTGTCCCGTCGATTATCGCGAGAACCTCCGCTTTAGCAAACGGGCAGGCGATCTGAGTTGCGCCATCTGAAGGTAAGGGAGTAGAGGGGTAAGGGAGTAGGGTGTGGGGTGTGGGGTGTAGGGCGTGAATTACTCTATCACCCCATCACTCATCTACCAGTTGTCCCTTTCATCCTTTATCCTTCTTTTTTCCCTCTTCCCTCTACTCCTCTACCCCCTCACCCCTTCACTCCTTCATCCTTCTTTTTGTTCTGTTACCAGGGTCAAACTGCTCCAGGCTCCTTTCGCGTCATAACTGCGGATCATTCGCTGTCGTCGGCGATCGCTCATCATCCAGCCTGCCTCTAACAAAAAGGGCCTGCCTCTAGGAATGCTGAGAGGCGTATTCGCAGATGCTCCATCGGGCAGGAGCACCACCTGACTGGGATAAATACCCTGGTCAAACAACAGCCTTGAATCACTAATTCTCGCTGATGACGATAGCTGAAAATGCGGCGTTGTGAGTTGTTGATGCAGGTAATCTCCCTCCTGTGAAATGGCGAGGGTGGTCAGAAAGCGATCGGGTGGACGCCAATCGGGATGCAGGGTGACGGCTTCGCCTTGCCAGGTGCCGACTAATTGCTGCACAGTTAGGGGAGGACGTTCAGCAGTCGAACTGCCCTGGAGTTGTTCCCGAATGAGTGTCAAACTTGACAGTTCTCCACTGTCAAACAACTCCACCAATCGCATCCGACGGTCTTTCCAAATAAAGCCTAGCTCTGCTCCAAACTCTGCAACAGGGCTAAATTGCAGCGACCCTTGCGAAAACGCTCCATCCTCAAATACCAATACACCACGACCCAAACTGCTGTACTCTAAAACTTTTTCTTGAGTCAGTTCTTGAGTAATAGGTGAATAATATTGCAACGTTTGACGCACAGTTTGGTTGTTATCTATTCCAGCAAGCGTCACGATGGTTGGAATATTCTCAATTACCTGCCCTTGTGGCGACAGGCGAGTAAACGAACCTTCCCATGCCCCTAAATTGCGAAGCAAGTTATCCCATTGTGAAGTACCACTATTCGTCATGCTTGTTCTACCAATTTGAATTGAAACTATAGCTTTGGTCAGAAAGCTTAAGGCAAAGGCAATGGCTCAAACCCTTCTGCTGGGAAAGCTTCCTGACTCGCCTCTGCCCCATTGAATATGGCTCCGGCTATACGACAAATGCTTGTATGGATTTAGCCATGCCAAACCCCTTTCTAACCTGATTTACCTACAAAACTCTTTAAATCGGTATTATTTGAATCTATGTCTATTATTGTCTTCACCGGGACAACTTCAAGCTAAAACAGAGGGATGGTTTTGAGGAGATAGCTCAATCGATGCGTAGTGTGTTTCAAAGTCGCGTATTTCGCAAATGTTTGTGTGCCACCTGGATAACGGGTGCTTTGATGTTAGGAAGTAGCCCGATCGCCCCCCATAATGCGATCGCCCTTCCATCCAACAACACTGCCACAGAAACTCACCTCAAACAAGCTCAGGTTGGCCCTCGACTACCCGGTTCAGTTTCTAGTCGAGTCCGCCGCGCCTTATCTCGATTTCTCAATGTTCGCCGTCGCGATATCAGCATTGTCAGTTATACCCAACAGGTGTGGGCAGACAGTTGTTTAGGTTTAGGCACCCCTCTAGATCAGTGTCGTCAGGAGACGATTCAGGGATGGCGGGTTGTCGTCACCAATGGTCAACGCAACTGGACTTATCGCAGCGATCGCAGTGGTCGTCGATTGCGCCTAGAGGAACAGGGTAACAATATGACGAATGTTAACCTGCCCGATGAGGTATTTAGTGCCGTTGTTCAAGATGCTCAGCGGCGATCGCGACTCTCCGTATCTACCATTCGCCTGCTGTGGGCACAAGAGCGTAACTGGTCAGATAGCTGTTTGGGCTTATCGAACCCGGAGGTGATCTGTACCGCCGTACTCACCCCCGGATGGCTGATTGGCGTTGAGGTTGAGCAACAAGTTTGGATCTATCGCACTGACTTTGCGGGTACTGTAGTCCGTCCGGAAGCTCAAACCACTGACGTAGGTCTACCCGGCATTGTCTCCCAACTCGTGATGCAGGACGTGCGAACTCGCACCACTGATAGCGTTCGCATCATTCAGTATGAACCCAGGGAATGGTCAGATGGGTGTTTGGGGTTACCCGAAGCTGGAGAATTTTGCACCCAGGCGATCGTACCAGGGTGGCGTGTCGTGATTGAGAGCGAGACAGGACAACGCTGGGCATACCGCACAGATAGCAACGGTGGCACGCTTCGGCTAGAGCGACCACGTCAACCGACTCCAATTCCACAAATTCCGCGCTAACACCGTTTCTCTTAAGGTGGGCTACATCGTTACCTCTGTGTCAGAGCGTTGTGCGAAACGTCTCTACCAGATCCGCCTTGCCTTCAGACCTTAACCTTTTGCCAACCTTAAAATTACCGATTCTCAATCTAAAAATTACCTTCCCTTTAGCTCAACGCTTTACGGTTAAAAGCAGAACTTATCTGGGTTGTCTGTATGCCTCACTCCTTCGCTCTAGACGCCGCTTCTCAACCCGACTTGCGTCAACTCTTAGAAGAGCTTTATCAGGGCAGAAGTTTGTACCCATTTTCGAGTGGTCAACCGATTGAGATGTTGCCCCATGAAATTTGGGTTGTCTGCCGGGGAGTGGTGCAACTGGGAACCCTCTACGACACAGGCGACGAGGCTTTGCTCGGACTTGCCTGCCCTTCAATGCCGTTTGGGTTACCGTTGACCCTCATCCGTCCCTATCAAGCGATCGCCTTATCCGACGTAGACCTGATGCGACTCAGTATGGCTGAGGTTGAGCAATCCCCCATGTTGGCGCAGGGTATCTTCCGCCACTTGACTCGCCGCCTCCGCCAAACCGAGGCGATCTTGGCGATGGTGGGCTACCGCCGAGTCGAGGAACGGCTCCGGCATTTACTGCTGTTATTGCAAGAAGAAGTCGGGCATCCCGTACCCGATGGAACCCGATTAGGAGTTCGCCTGACTCATCAGCAATTAGCCAATGCAATTGGCACGACTCGCGTCACCGTAACCCGCCTGATCAACCAACTGCGTGAAGAGGGATGGCTACAAATTGACCGCAATCGGTACATTATCATCCCTGCTCACAGCAAGATGGCAATCTAACAGGTAGCTGACTCCCGTTGACTCCTCCAGCTTAAGGCTGACGAGCGATCGCCCCAGTGCTAGGTTGAGCGTCCTTGGGTTCGTCGGAGGGGATTCCCGGTTCTAGAACAACCGCTTCATAGGGCACTACCCCAGCTTGTTCACTCCCCAGACACCGAGCCGCGAGACGAGACAAATCAAGCGATCGCTCTCCCACATAGGGACCCCGGTCATTGACGCGAACGATCACGGTGTTGCCATTCCTTAAGTTTGTCACCTTTAGATAGGTATCAAAGGGTAAAGACGGGTGGGCAGCGGTAAACTCGTGCTGGTTAAAGGTTTCACCTGCTGCGGTTAGACGGCCGTGAAAGTAGGGACCATACCAGGAAGCTGTGCCGCTGAGAGTCTGCCCGGTTTGTACCAATCCATATATGTGAGTCTGCGCCTCAGTCAAGCTCAATGTAGGTGCATCTAAAGCCGTCCGCAAATTGTTAATCCAGTCAATCGCAATCAAGTCACCATTGCGGTGCAGCGATCGCTCCAGGTCAGAGTCAATCGTAAAGAGTACTTCACTCCCTGCTTTGCCCAAAAAAGCATCATTGGCGATCGCTGGTTTCAAACTAGTCGGTTCAAACTCCGGTTGACGCAACACCCGTTTTAACCGTTGCGCGATGGCATTTGCCTGTGTTTGGGAGGGCAACTCTGCTACCACTTGTCCCTGCACCCGGACCTGAAAAAAGGTTTCAGCTGGACTAAATCCTTTTGCGTGCGCTGGCAAACATTGCTGAATGCTGCTGTCTAGCGTTTCCAGGGGTTTTCCGGAGGGGCGCGTCGTGACAACCACAGCGGGCACAAGGGGCATCGCTTGACCAACCTTGTGTGACCAACGCGACAGATTCGCTACCAAACGGGTCATTTGTCCAGAGGCTTCTCCCGATGAATTTGTGAATGGAAAGACACCCAACATCGGGGTAAAACGAGTTGTGTTCCCGGTATGACTGGTAAAAGGGCGAGTCCAATCCAATCGAAGTGTCGCTCCTTCTGAAAAGGGTAACCAGGAAAAGGGTTGCAGGAATGACTGAATGAGTGGAATCTGGGTGCGGCTACTGCGATTGAGAGGCAATGAGGACAGCGTTGACGCTAGGGACAGATCGGGCGCAACACCAGAGGCAACGGCGGTTGGTGAATTCGTAGATGCTTGAACGGGTTGTACTTTGCTCGAAAAAAATCTGACGATGGATTCAGACGTTTTCAGGATGTTATGGGATGAAAAAAAACTGCTGACGTAGGAAGCAAGCCAGATCAGTCCAATAAAGTTCATAAAGTGACAGATTTTGTTGTAGATGCGTTAAAAAAATTTCAACAGTATCCCATCATACAGATTTTAAAATCGGTTGTATCCTCTCTAAGAATGATTATTTATTTGAAAGAGGTTATCTTTTTGCGGTGTAACCCTTACGGTAATTGGACGCGACTGTAGAATAAAATCGCAAACGTACGCAAAAATTAACCTGATCGATGGAGGCAACGATCGGGTTTTACGTACCTTTGCGATCGGCATTTCGCGATCGCAAAGGTACGATATGAAATTGAAGGGGCAATCGATCCTGTAACCCTGGGCGTCTAAACCATCCCTGAACTCGGCAAGTTCCAACCATTTAAGTCCCAGGGATATGCCCTGAAATCAGTCTGCAAACAACTCTCCAGTGTTTGCTTTAGCATTAGGAGACTGACTATGATGAGTGCGATAGATCGTGACAATTTGCGGAAGTGCTATGCTGCTGGGCAACGAAATTTTGTAGCCGTTAATTTAACAGGCATTTCGTTGGAACGGGTTGACTTAACCGCCGCAGATCTGACCAGAGCAATCCTCAATTCTGTAGACTTAACCCGTGCCGTTTTGATACAGACCAATCTCAGGAATGCATCTTTATACTCGGCTAACTTGAGTTACGCCAAGCTGAACCGCGCTAACTTAAGTGGCGCGGATCTGACTAAAGCTAACCTCAAAGGCGCAACATTAGTCGGTGCAGATCTGCGAGAAGCACGGTTAAGCGGTGCTATTTTGACTGGAGTCAACATGCGATCGGCAAATTTAGCCGGAGTTAACCTGTGTGGGGCTGATTTGCGAGGCATTAACTTGCGATCGGCAGATCTGACCGGGGCTAACCTCAACTGGGCAAATCTCAGTGGAGCCAGATTAAGCGGTGCTCAACTGGATGGAGCTTCGCTGATTGGGGTCAAACTCAGTGACGCATTCCTGAATGGCGTTGACTTGCAAGGAGTTGACCTGGATGGCGTGAATTTGAGTGGTGCCAGGCTCAGTGGCGCAAACCTCACATCTGCCAATCTCACCGCCGCTAACTTGAGTCACACCCAACTGCGAGTGGCGTATTTGATGCGATCGAACTTGCACGCAGCAGATTTGAGTGCAGCAGATTTGAGGCGATCGGATCTCAGTGCTGCAAATCTCAGTCAAGCCAACCTGGGTCAAGCCGATTTCAGTGAGGCAGACCTGACTGGAGCCGCACTCAATTCAGCTAACCTGTTCAAGGCAAACTTCAACCGGGCTTGCTTGAGAGAAGCTTATTTGTGGGGGGCGAAGTTGATCGGAACTAACTTACAGCAGGCAAACTTAACCAAAGCCAGTTTGCGGGGTGGTGCACTGGACGAAGCGAAACAACAAGCTGTTGTTTTTACCGGAGCCATTATGCCCGATGGCAAAGTGCATTCCTGACAGGAAATTAATAGAAGCGATCGCCCAGTTTCTAGTGTTTTTTAGCTTCAGAAATAGCCATCAATTCGCTACTAGAACTGTGTCATTTGCCTGTTTGATTAAATTTGATAAAACGCTGTCTCTTCGGCGAAAAAAGTCATCCAACCGTTCAAAGTAATCATCGGAAACTGCATTTTGTACCGAAGGTCTTTGGAGAAGTGCTTCGCGCCAAGCGTTGACTTTAGGCGTGTGGGTAAAAAAGCCAAAATTCTGATACTGCTCAAAGGCTACAAAGTAGCGAAACACTGGAGCATAAACGGCATCAATCAGGGAAAACTTCTCTCCTACAAAGTAAGGCTCAGCATTTAACTGCGTTTCTAATATCTCAAAACTGGCAATCAAATCCTGACGTTTTGCTGCAAAACTATCTTCATCTTTTGCAGCATAAAATCCTGCAATTTTAGATAGAATATTGGAGCCAAATTCAATCCACGATCGATGTTTTGCTTTTAGCAGTGGATCAGCAGGATGCAATGATCCGGGTGTTATTTCATCCAGATATTCGCAAATCACAGCCGATTCAAACAACACTTCGTTATCGACTAATAAAAGCGGTACTTTACCCAACGGAGAAATCTTTAGGAACCAATCGGGTTTGTTTGATAGGTCAATGTATTCTCGTTCGTGAGGAATTTGTTTCTCTGTCAAGGTGATAATTGAACGCTGCACATAGGGACAGAGGTGAAAACTGATCAGTTTCAGCATGGGCAATTTAGTAGCCATGGTTCACGCTCCGTAATAAAAACGCTCATGAACCACTTTGCCATCCTTCCATTGCTGCACTGAAACCTGGTAATAGGTGCGTTTGCCCCATTCAGCGTGGGTGTAATCTAAAAACCACTCTGAGATGATGACATTCTCACCAAAGGCGACATTTTTCAGTTCTGCCGCCCGAAACTCAACCAGATTCGCGAAAAAGGCTTCTTCTCGTGCCCGATTTGCCACTTTTCCCACGGTTGCAGGAGCCTCATTTTCTTGCATCACGACATCATCACCATAATATTTCTCGAAAATCTGCATCACCTGCCCCTGCGCGATGAGTTGCTGGATGTCAGCAAATATCGCTTTTAGCTCAGTGGTAGGTTGTAGTTCCGTCGTCATTGCTCATTCCTCCATTTGTTGCGACTAAGATAATTGCATATAAACTAATTGCAATTGCAACTAAAATTAAATTAACAGCATTTAGTTGAAAGTGCAACTACTTTCTCCGATACTGATGAATACAGAGTCCAAGCCTGACTGGTACCGTCTCTCAAAACCTGGGCTACACATTCATACATCTGTAAGGGTGATTCACGAACCGCCCCTAATCCTTCTGTCGTTCTACTTTTGGAGATTGGTGCTAGATCCTTTACGTAACTCAACCTGGCGATTGTTTTTGACCGCTCACACTCGCCTGATCGCTCGCATTGAGCAAAACCTGACCGCAGCAAAGCTGCCACCTCTGGAGTGGTATGACGTGCTGTTTGCCCTGAAAGAAGCCGAGGGTTATCGTTTGCGACTGAGTGAACTAGCCGAGCGCGTCTTATTGAGCCGCAGCAATCTGACCCGACTGGTCGATCGCCTGGAAAAAGCCGAGCTATTGCGCCGAGAACCCTGCCCCAGCGATCGCCGAGGAACTTTTGCGATCCTCACCGAAACCGGATTAACGATGCAGCAACAGATGTGGGTCGTTTACAGCGAAGGCATTGCTGACTATTTCGCCTCTCACCTTAACGACGACGAGGTAAAAACGTTGCAGGTTATCTTTCAGCGATTGTTAGGTGTGGCAGATTAGGGGTTGGGTGTAGGGTGTAGGGTGTGGGGTGTAGAGTGCAGAGGGGTGTGGAGGAGTAGGGGAGTGAGGGAGTAAAGCTCCTTTTTATCCTTTATCCTTCAGCCTTTATCCTTTATTGCTCTTCTTTCTGCTTTTTTCTCTCTTCTTTCTTCTCTCTTCCCCTCACCGTCTCAACTCAAAACTCTGCACTAAGGTTGTCTCCAAGGTGCCTTCAAATGCAGGACGCATGGCTGTTAGCAACACCACAATGCTGTCTTCATCGGGAGAGGCGTAGACTTCTCGGATGGAATAACGCAAGATGCCGTTGAGGAAGCGACTGAGGGAGCCGAGCGATCGCCGTTGTCCGGCATACTGCGCCTCTAGGCGAAAGGCAGCCCGACTGGGTTCAGCCCGTTGTTGCAACACCAACCGCACTGAACGGCGATCGCCCAGGTTGACATTCACGGTTTCTGTGCCATCTGCCGTACGAGAACGAGAGGCGATCGTCAGGGGAATCCCAGCAACCGGGGGAGTTAGCCCCAACTCTTGCCGCAATGTCCAGGTCTGTTGCAGCAAATCCGTTTCCGCATCGCGGACGCTTAGATTGGAGTCAGACTCACCATAGCGAGTCTCCAGACATCCCCCGGCAACGCAGGTGCTATCGGCGATGTCGATCACCTGCAACACGGCTTTGGGGATGCCGGAACCCAAATTGCGTGAGGTTTCCAGGTAGACATAGTACTGGCTGTCACTGGAGAACCCTGCCATACGGCGAGTCGATCTAATGGTGGTTGCTAGCCCTGGAGTGGCAAGAACAATCAGGGCGATCGCCACCGATAACGCTAACCAACGGCGGTATTGCATAACGCCTATTTTTTACCGAATCCTCTGCCCCGGTTCGTGCTAGGAACGCAAACACACGCCTGGAGTTGTTCCTTAATGGCATCATGATCCAGGTTTTGCCCAATCAGCACCAGTTGGTTTTTGGGTGCACTCTTCCACTCACTGTCGTCTAGAGTGAAGCGTCTGCCGCTGAGGTGGAAAATGTGGCGACGGGGGGAGCCATCATCGTTGCGGCTCTCGTCAAACCAGAGAATTCCCTTCGCCCGGAACACATTCGCTGGCAATTGGTTGTCGAGGAAGTATTGGAACTTACGAATGGCAAAGGGGCGATCGCTCTGGAAGGACACCGATGTAAATCCATCAATCTCTAAATGGTTGGAATGATGGTGGTCATGATCGTGGTCATGAGTGCAGTGGCCATGATCGTGATCGCAGGCAGAGTGGTCATGGTGATCGTGGTCATGGTGATGCTCATGGTCGTGATCGTGGTGGCTGTGAGCATGATGATCGTGGTCATGACCGTGATGGTCATGATCGTGATGGTCGTGATCATGCCCCTTCGCACCTTCATCAAAGTAGTTGCTGGCATCAAACAAGCCCACGCTCAAGATCAGCGGCAGTGGCACCTGAGATTTAGTCGTACGGAGAATCCGAGCCTCATCAGTTGTCGTTCCACGCACTTGCTTAATCGTGTCGCGTACCTTGACTTCGAGCAGATCCAAATCGGCTTCATCCACCAGGTCGGCTTTGTTCAGCAGAATGATGTCGCCGTAAACAATCTGGTTCAAGGCTGCCTGGCTATTAAACAAATCAAGGCTGTAGTTGGCAGAGTCAACCACCGTCACGATCGAATCTAACCGGGTTAAATCCCGCAATTCAGTTCCCAAAAAGGTTAATGCCACCGGAAGGGGATCAGCTAAACCTGTGGTTTCAACCACCAGGTAGTCAATCTTGTCTTGCCGTTCTAAAACTTTGTAGACCGCTTCCAGCAAGTCGTTATTGATGGTGCAACAGATACAGCCGTTACTGAGTTCCACCATGTTGTTGTCATCTCCCGTATCGACAATCAATTCGTTGTCAATACCAATCTCGCCAAACTCATTCACCAGAACGGCGGTCTTCAGACCCTCCTGATTGGTCAGGATGTGGTTCAGCAGGGTCGTTTTGCCACTGCCAAGAAATCCTGTAATGATGGTGACTGGCAGACCTCGCTTGAGGTCATTCATCGTTTCAGATTGAGCGGGAGTGACGGCTGACGGCATAGTGCAATAAATAAAATGTCAGAGAGTGTAAGGTTACATTTCAAAAGCAATGAGTTTCAGGAACCTTGCCAACATTTCAGCCAAGGAGTCCAGAATAATTGCCATAGTAGATGAAGCTACTCCATTATTGCGTATCTATTTAAGGTTAGGCTGGGGAATAGTTTTCGACTCCCTATCTTTCCGATTCACTTTATTCATTAGCGATCGCCTCTTATCATGTCCCTGACCTTCTACAACAGCCTCATCCGCCACAAGGAACCCTTTGAGCCGCTAGAACCGGGCAAGGTAAAGATGTATTGCTGTGGTGTAACGGTCTATGACTATTGCCATTTGGGTCATGCGCGATCGTACATCGTCTGGGATACAGTGCGGCGTTACTTGCAGTGGCGTGGGTTTGATGTGCGATATGTGCAAAATTTCACCGATATCGACGACAAGATCCTGAAGCGGGCACAACAGGAAGGCTCCTCCATGCAAGCGGTGTCAGAAAAGTTTATTCAGGCTTACTTTGAGGACATGGCGCGACTCAACATTCGAGAAGCCGATGAGTATCCCAGAGCCACGTACACCCTGGATGGCATCAAGCGACTCATTCACGAGTTAGAGCAAAAAGGCATTGCCTATCCTGCCGAAGGGGATGTCTATTACGCTGTGCGGAAGTTTCCCGAATATGGCAAGCTGTCGGGACGCAAGCTAGACGACATGCAAGCCGGAGCCAGCGGACGGGTAGACACTGACCCGGAGGCATTGAAGAAACAAGATCCCTCTGACTTTGCCCTGTGGAAAGCTGCCAAACCAGGAGAACCTTTCTGGGAATCGCCCTGGGGTGAAGGTCGTCCGGGGTGGCACATTGAGTGCTCGGCGATGGTGCAGGAGAGCTTTAAGTCCACTGATGGGAAGTTAGCCGACACGATCGACATTCATGTGGGGGGAGCCGATTTAGTCTTCCCGCATCACGAAAACGAAATTGCCCAGTCAGAAGCGGCAACGGGGCATCCTTTGGCGCGGTACTGGTTGCACAACGGCATGGTGAACGTCGGTGGTGAGAAGATGTCCAAATCGCTGGGCAACTTCACCACGATTCGGGATCTGCTGGATGCCCCTAACGCACCGGATGCGATGGCAGTGAGGCTATTTGTCTTAATGGCGCAATATCGCAAGCCGATTGATTTTACGGATGAAGCGATCGCCTCTGCCCAAAACGCCTGGAACACGCTGAAAGAGGGACTGCTGTTTGGCTACAAATACGGTCAGCAACTCGGCTACACCGATGTCAACGACTCCTCCTTTGGTAACTCTGAGTATATGCGAATTCCTGACGACAGCGATGCGGTGAAGCGATTCCAGACGGCAATGGACGATGACATCAATACCGCTGGGGCGATCGCTGTTTTGTTTGAACTAGCCAAAGATCTGCAAAAAGAAGGCAACCGTCTCAGCCATGAGGGTAAGACAACGGCTGATCCGCAAACCCTGCGATCGCACTGGCAAACTCTGGTTGTCCTCGCACAAGTTCTGGGTTTAGAGGCAAATCCAGATGAGTTACAGCCAGAAAAACCCTCTGATGTTACTGATGCTGAGATTGGAACCATGATTCAGCAACGACTAGAGGCACGGAAAGCCAAAAATTGGGCAGAGAGCGATCGCATTCGGGATGACCTCAAAGCCAAAGGCATCGTGCTGATCGACAAACCCGGTGGCGTTACCGATTGGATTCGGGAGTGAAGGAATGGCACCAGATGATGCTCCACTCACCGGAGAAGCACTCGTCAAAGAAGTCTGTCGCCGCATTCGCGTGGCAAGGAGCTACTGGGATGCCCACAACAACTCCGCCTGTCGCAAAGAACGCGATCGCGCCCTGCAACTCTACAACACGCTGACTAAAGAGCAAAAAGAGCAAATTCCGGAGGTGCTAAAGGTGTGGCTTCGCTATCGCAGCGAAAAATATTTTGGTGCTCACCGCACGCCTCCGGGAGGAAAGGCCAAGGGCAAGCCGAAAAAACAGCGTTTTACAAAAGACTAAAAGCTAAGAATTACTAATTTCCTTGAGACCGCCCAAAAAACAAAATCCCCACCAGAACGATGGGGACAACTAACTTAAAAAGGAGCATCTACCTGAATTTAATATTCCCTATTGAAAGGAATAACTAACGGGAAAAGTTATGATGAGGTGTAGCGTCCTCGGATTAATGCAAAACGGCTAGAACAAGACTTAATCGGGCGATCGCGTAAATCTCATTAATTCAAGTGAATCATTGATTATCATCGCCTTGCTCATCTGATTTCTTATGCTACCCATCGACCCGAACGAGTATTCTGATCCCATTGTGGCTGAGCTTCGAATGCTGAGGAGGGAAGTTGCAGACCTGCGGCAAGACCTGCACCAATCAACAACTTTCAAGATTAGTAATGAAGTCAGCAGAGGAATTAATGGTGCCATCCTAAGCTGGATCTTTACACTAATAGTTTTTGCAGTATTGGGTTCGATAGTTTTCAGCCTGCTTGCGAGGTTTGCGAATTAGTAGGCGAGAGAAGCGATCGCCCTTAAAGTTGCCCTGAAAGGAATAGCACCATCCGTTGTAGTGGTAGATGGGTAAGGGGCGATGCAAAGCAGCTCCCCAAAAGGGCGATCGCAAAAGCTAGAACGATAGACAGGGTAAGGGCGTTTCGGGAAACGTCCTTACAAAGTCGTTGCGAAATTAGACGTACACAAAGGAATTAGAGGTCAGATTCACCGTTGCTGCGTCAACTCCAGCCAACACAGCTACAAGTTCAGATTGACCGTTGACCGATGCATAGATACCTGCACCAGCGGGCAGGTTGGTGGGTGTTCCAGTAGCACTGGTCGCAGAGGTCGCACCGAGCGTGTAGTTGGCAGCAGTGCCACTCAGTTGAATGCGATCTTCAACTCTGAAATCAGTGATGACGGCATAGTCAAGATCACCAGCTACGTTATAGAACACGGCAGCCGTGCCCCCGGTCGCAGGATTGCCCAAAATAAATCTGTCTGGTCCTCGACCTCCAGTGAGGGTGTCAACTTGAGGGGTAGGAAGCACGGGAGGGGCTGCTGGGTCAGTTGGTGCAGCAAGGACTTCTACCTCATAGCCAACCAACACATCGTTGCCCTGGCCCCCCAACAGCGTGTCATTACCCACACCACCATAGAGAAAATCTCTGCCTGTGCCACCGTTGAGGGTGTCGTCTCCTACACCACCAAAGAGCACATCCTTTCCAGCCCCACCAAACAGTTGGTCGTTGCCTAAACCACCCACTAAATTGTCGTTACCAACGCCACCATACAGCTTGTCATCGCCTTCACCACCATCTAGGCGATCGTTGCCCTGATCACCCATCAGTGTGTCGTTACCCAATTCACCATTCAGAGTGTCATTTTTGCCACGACCTTTGATAGTGTCATCCCCTAGCCCACCACTGATGACATCAATTTTCATGCCACCTGTGAGAATGTCGTTGCCATCGGTTCCTTGGGGAGCCTGACCAGGGCGACGAGAAGGACGTGAATCTCGACTTGAGCGCATAAGTTTCTCCAATACAAAACAGGGTTATTTGACTGCTCAAATCTAACGATTCTTAGTTAAAGAAACATCGATAAAAATTCATAAAATCAATTAAATTTGTTTGATTTTTAGATGAAGAGAGTCTGCATAAACACGGAACATTTCTTTTAAGAAAGTTCACACCAAGTCGGGAACTTTTTAGTTCCGTATTATTACGAATTCATCGTTCTCCTAGCGTGTAAATACGGGATATGTTTTCGTTGAGCGATCAGCTAAAATACCGAATCTCTGCAAATTCAGGTAGTACTTTAGCAAAGCTATAATTGGCTCCTCACAACACTGAGAACTCAAAGAATAGTTAGGATTTTGGGCGTTGCTGAATAGAGGGATGATTATTTTGACACAGACGTGAGCGAGACGCTCATACTCCTTTCAGGTGAATCGTTTAAACCCGTGCAAGCATCCTGCTCGCGACTCTTCAATACCCAAGATCAGCAACGCCAAATTTTGAGTTATATCACTCAAAAAATTGCAATTCAATCTTTCTAAGCTCAGCTAATTTTAAGAGTCAGAAATAGCTGAGACTTAGCCTCAATTTGAACTTTAACGGACTTGTAATAAATCGAGAATGCGCTGAGATTCGGCTGATTGCCCCTGTTGTTGCAGCAGTTCAGCATAGGCTTGATAGGTAGTCGCAACAGAACTCACAAACGATCGCTGTTGCTGCACAGGTAACCCCCGCAAGTCATTGCGGATCGTTTCCAGGATATTGACTGCCTCAGCGTAATAGCGCAGCGCATCGGACGGCTGATCCTGCTGAACCGTCAGATTTCCTAAGCGATACAGGACGTCGGCTTCTCCCTGGCGATCGCCCAATTGCCGATAAATCTGCAATGACCGTTGATACAGCTCTACTGCCTGTTCAGGTTGGTTCAAAGTGCTATAGATCACGCCGAGATTACTGCTGATCGTGGCTTCTGCTTGCAGATGACCTGCCTGCTGTGCGACCGACAGAGCTTGCTGAAATAGTTCACTCGCTTGCTCAGGTTGTTTCAGGTTGAGATAGACGGCGGCTAAATTTGTCAATGCGGTTGACTCTCCCCGACGATCGCCTAGTTGTCGATACAGCGTTAGAGCCTGTTGATGGGCCTCGATCGCTCGTTGAAAGTAGCGTTGATCATAGTAGGTGTTGCCCAGGCTAGTTAACACACCCGCCTCTCCCTGGCGATCGCCAATCTGTTGAAAGATCGGCAGGGCCTGCTCAAAGAAGCGGGTGGCTTGTTGAAATTGCCCCAAATTGCGGTAGGTTGTCCCCAAATTTCCCAGTACAGAGGCTTCGCCGCGACGATTACCAAGCTGTTGATAGAGCGGCAAGGCTTGCTCTAGAAAAGCGATCGCCTGCTGAAACTGTCCGAGGCTGCGATGGGCAGTTCCTAAACTGTTGAGTGCTCTCGCCTCACCCTGCAAGCTCTCCTGTGGAAAAGCAGTCCGAAGACTGGGTTGCCGAAAGACCGACAGAGCCGTTTGCCAGGTTGCGATCGCAAGTTGGGGATCTCCCTGATTGAACTGGTCAATCCCTAACTCCAATAAGTCTGCCGCCTGCTCGACCTGCCCAGCCGCATCGGTTGGGGTTTGTGCCAGCACTGGCGCGATCGCTCCTGAAGCCAGATTAAACCCGTAAAACAGGAGCGAGCTTGCTGCTATCACTCCCAGTAGACTGATATGCCGCATAATGTAGCCTTCAACGGTGAATGACTGTTAGCCTATCCATACAGCTATCAGCATGGCAAGTTGTTCAGCTTACCAAGTTGCCCAGATGACCTTGACTCAGCCCTAAAAAGCTGGGTTGCTAGCTGGGTTGTTATAAACAAAGAAGAATTGCATTCTAAGAGCCTGGAAGGGATGGGGTATCCATGATTGTTGAGTTACAGAAGGTGTTATCGACCTTAGAGATTCCCGCAGATTGGGTAGGGTTGCGGGCAGTGAAGGAGGCGATCGCCTATCGCTCGGTGCGGGATGGGTTGCCCCAGGACAACAGCAAGTCCACAAATTACGGGGTAATGGTGGAAGTGTTGGTGAATGGGCAAATCGGCTACAGTGCGGTTAATTCGCTACAACCAGAGCAGATTCAACAGGCAGCGGCGATCGCCTATCAACAGGCATTAGCGGCGAGCCAGTGGGCAATTTATCCGATGACCGTGGCAGCACGTCCAAAAGTCGTTGGTCAATATACCTCCCCGTTCTTGAAGCCGTTCGATGTGATGACCGCAGGCGAAGTCAATGATCTGTTAGTGCGGCTCTGCCAGACCCTCAAAGTCTCGGATCACATCGTGCAGACTAACGCTGTAGCGATGACCAATGAAACCGAGTTTTGGTTTGTCAGCAGCAATGGGTCTGAGGTCTATCAAAAGTTTTTGCTGTTAGAAACGCATTTTGGGGCTACCGCTCAAGATGGGGCAATGGTACAAC
This sequence comes from Oscillatoria sp. FACHB-1407, assembly GCF_014697545.1. GTDB lineage: Bacteria > Cyanobacteriota > Cyanobacteriia > Elainellales > Elainellaceae > FACHB-1407. The sequence continues at coordinate 20,937 of NZ_JACJSA010000035.1, forward strand.
AGCGCAGCAATAATGGTTATCTGGCGCACTGTTATCAGGGCGGGTGGGAACTGTTTCCAGAGCCAAATCTGTGGGAGCGGGCACGACAGATTGGCGAACAGACGGTGGAATTGTTAACAGCGGAGGAATGCCCAACGGCAACCACCACCCTCGTGCTTGCGCCAGACCAGATGATGTTGCAGATTCACGAGAGCGTAGGACATCCCCTCGAACTCGATCGCATCCTGGGGGATGAGCGCAATTACGCAGGCGGCAGCTTCGTCAAACTCTCAGATTTTGGCAATTTGTCCTACGGTTCTAAACTGATGAACATCACGTTTAACCCCACTGTTCCGGGAGAATTTGCCAGCTACCAGTTTGATGATACGGGTGCCCCTGCCACAAAGGAATATGTGATTCAAGAGGGAATTTTGCAGCGGGGCTTGGGCAGTTTGGAAAGCCAGACCAGAGCCAAGGTGCCAGGGGTAGCGTGTGCGCGAGCTTCCTCGTGGAATCGTCCGGCGATCGATCGCATGGCAAATTTGAATCTAGAAGCGGGCACCGATTCCCTGGACGATATCATCCGCAACATCGACTACGGCGTTTACATGGAGTCGAACCGTTCCTGGTCGATTGACGATCAACGCTACAAATTTCAGTTTGGCTGCGAATACGGCAAGTTGATTGAGAACGGACAACTTACCAAAACTGTCCGCAACCCCAACTACCGGGGCACAACGCCAGAGTTTTGGCATAGCCTCATCCGAGTCGGCAACAACGACACCTGGCAGATCTACGGCACCCCCTACTGCGGTAAAGGCGAACCCAATCAAGCCATTCGAGTGGGTCATGGTGCGCCCGTTTGCGCTTTTGCGGGGGTCGAAGTATTTGGCGGTGGAGAATAATGCTTTATGAATCAGGATTTAGCAAAACTAGAAGCCAGTTTTAACCAGTTAGTCGCTGCGTTGCTGGCAGAACTTAAAAGCGACGAACATCTCACCCTCAGTCTCACCGGAGAGCAGAGCCAGTTTGTCCGGTTTAACCACGCTAAGGTACGACAAACAGGAATCGTCACTGATTGTCGAGTCCACTTGACGCTGATGTCAGACCAACGCACAGCGTATTATGACTTTCCGCTAACCGGAACCTGGGAAACCGATTGGCAGCAGGCGCGATCGTCCCTGGAGGAGTTGCGTCAGGAGTTGCCTCAACTACCCATTGATCCCTATCTGGTTCTCCCAACCGGAAATGCCAACAGTCGCGAGGTTCACACCGGGCAGTTACTCAACCCGGCAGATGTGGCTGCAACCATTTTGGCTCCCGTCAGCGAATTAGATTTCACAGGCATCTATGCAGGTGGATTGCTGCTGCGGGGATATGCTGACTCTCTTGGACAAAAACACTGGTTTGCCACCGATTCCTTCTCGTTGGACTATTCCATCTTTACGGAGTCAGGTCAGGCACTCAAAGGCACCTTCGCAGGTAGCCATTGGGATGCGGAGGCATACACGGCAAAGTTAGCCGATGCAAAGGTGCAACTCGATCGCCTCAGTCAACCTCCCAAACCCATCGCCAAGGGGCAATATCGCACCTACCTGGCTCCCGCTGCGATCGCCGAAATAGTGGCCTACCTTTGCTGGAGTACCCTTAGCGAAGCATCAATGCAGCAAGGTAATAGTGCGTTGCGACTCTTACAATTGGGTGAAAAGCAACTGTCGCCCATGTTTACCCTGCGCGAAAACTTTGAATCGGGTCTGGTGCCTCGCTTTAATGAGTTGGGCGAAGTGGCACCCCTCACCCTACCTGTGATTGAGTCAGGGCAATTGGTCAATACGCTAATCAACTCTCGCACAGCGAAGGAGTACGGCAAAATCGCTAATGGTGCCAATAGTGATGAGTTTCTGCGATCGCCCGAAGTAGCTCCCGGTACACTCGACCCCACCGACATCCTCAAAACCCTCAATACCGGGCTTTATCTGTCAAACTTGCACTACCTCAACTGGAGCGATCGCACCACAGCCCGTATCACCGGAATGACCCGCTATGCCTGTTTTTGGGTTGAAAACGGAGAAATCGTCGCCCCTATTGAAAACCTCCGGTTTGACGAAAGCCTCTATCGCTGTTTTGGCGAAAACCTGGTTGCCTTAACCCATACTCAAGAATTCGTGCCGAATGTGGAAACTTACGGCTATCGCTCTCTTGGGGGAACCTGGGTGCCCGGAATGGTAGTTGATGACTTCACCTACACCTTATAAGAAGGAGTGGGCTTTAGCGAAAATATCCACACAAGACCTGCCGCATCTTTTGCAGATTGCTGGGCAGGTCAAGCCGCATGGCTTCTTGAATCAGTAGGGACGGCACCAGAACCGTAGGGGTTGCCTGCACCGAGTAGGTTAACAACGTACCCGTTTTGAAATCCTGCAAATTCAAATTGGCTGAAAAGTCGGTGAAGCTGCCCCGTTCCAGAGAAAACTGAATCTGGTGCCCCGTTTTTTGGTGGATACTCTCAAACACTTTGAGATAGATTTCAACCTGCGCCGTAAACATCAAAAAAGCCTTGCTGGCGACTTGATAGAGCCGTTTTGCCCCCTTGGATTGACCATCGCCTCGATGTAACACTTCGCTGCGGCTCAATGCCGGGAAGTATTGCACCCACCGGGAATAATCGGTCACCTGCTGCCAAACTTGCGATCGCTCCAGTGGTAAATACATTCGAGCAGTAACGGCTCCACCCCAGGCAGAATACGGTTTTGTTTCGAGTAGAATCTCGCCCTTCAAGAGTTTTTGGATGTCGCTCTCAGACTGGTTGTTCTGGCTCAGACCAGCAACTGCAATTCCATTCATTATGATTTAGTGACTCCTAACGAGGGAATGATGACCCCCTATGACCTGTGCATCAAGGTCTGGGAAGCGGTGTAGGGTTAGACATTCAAATGAGGCTGACGTAATGGCTGCATGGGGTCGGCGTGTCAGTAGGCAGCGGAGCGTAAGTGTGAAGCCATTTTCCCGATGGGGCAGTCGCCATGTGTCGCTGTTTTGAATCGTTATGATTGAGAATACTAGAGTATTCTCTCTTTTGTTGTATCTAAAGTTATTGGAGGGTTTCCATACGGAAAGGCACAACAAACAGTAAAGATTCTGATAAGTTTACAGGCTCTTGGCGTCTTACCTGTCACTCTTGATGTTGCTGCGAACAAGACACTTTTGTGGCGTTAGCGTATGGACTGATAAGACTCCATGGTAAGCTCTTGATGATTTAATTCTTATGGTTCCCAGATGTGGCGATCGCCATATCAGTTGAGGGCATTAGAAGCAGTGTAGGAGGAGTAGTATTTGTGGGTCGATCTCCCAATCTTGCCATTATGATCTTTCTCTATATCGCTGGCATTTTGCTGGTGATGATGGCAATTGTTTTGCTGTTACAGGCGTTTGGTGTGTTGACAAATATTCCCAGAGCGGCGATCGGAGCGTTAGTGCTGTTGGCGATCGGCTCTGGCATTCTTGCGGGTATTCGCAGTCGGTCATTCTAGCAGACATTTGCAGATGGTCAGACATTTGCACTCAGATAAGGAGCAGGGGGGATGAGGCGTATTCGCAGACCAACAAAACCCGCCACAACTATATTTCTACTGTTATTAGGGGTTACGGTAACCGTCTGGATCTTGCGAGGCTTGGGGTTGCTCACCTTCATCCCCGGAGGCATCATCTGGTTGCTACTCCTACTGACCATCAGCGCAGCCGTGATTAGCCGAGTGCAACGGGTTCAGACTTGAGCCTATCGTTTCCTCTTCAAAAATTGTGGGGTTTTAATCGGGGTAATTCGGGGTTGAAGCCGTTGCTGCATCGATTCACAAACGGTGACATTGAGCTGATCTCCAATCAGCAAAATGAGAGAACTCAGATAGAGCCAAAGCAGTAACACAATTACGGCTCCAACAGCACCGTAGACTCGGTTGTAATCGCCAAAGTTGGAGACATAGAGGCGAAACAAGCTTGAGACGATCGCCCACGAAACAGCGGCTAACATGGCTCCTGGCAGGATTGGCTTGCCCGGAATCCAACGGCTGGGACCAAAGCGATAGACAAACGCAAAGGCAACCGAGACGATGCCCAATGCCAAGGGCCACGCCAATAATCGCCAGACAGTGAGCACTCCCGGTTTTAGCAGATCACTGTGATTCGCAATGCGGCGCACAGCCAGATCGCTGACAAAAATGAGCGTAGAGGCAAGCATCAACAATAAAATCGTGCCAATGGTCAGCCCTAGCGAAATCAGCTTTGCTTTCCAAAAGGGGCGGCGATCGGCGGGTGGCACTTGATGGATTTGATCCAGAGCTGTCATCGCTGCACTGAGGGCACCCGATGATGCCCACAGGGCAACCACAAAACTTAACGAGAATAAGCCCCGATTGCTGCTGCGGCTAATCTCGTTCGCAAAGTCTTGAATCAGGGCTAACGCTTCGAGGGGGGCAACTTCACTCAATTGACTGGCAAGTCGCTCAAACGTGATGGTGAGCGGCTTAAATAAGCCGATCGCTGTGATGATGGTCAAAATTGCCGGAAATAACGCCAGCATCGCGTTGTATGCCATCTCAGCTGCCAACCCAGGGAGGCGTTGTTGCCCAGCCGACTCGACGACCCGCCAAATCGTTTTGGGGGTGAGATGGGCAAAAAAGCGAGCAAATGAAGTGGATAGCATGGGCATTATAAGTTCACCTCTTCTGCGTGACTGGCAAGCGGTGTGAAGCGATCGCCCCACGGAGCAACCTACTTCGCATCACCGAGCTGTCTTGACTATGCAAACCCAGAGGACGCTCAGGGAGTCTATTTGCCATATTGATACAGGCATGGCTGCATTGGCTTACAGCTAATCGCCTCCCAATGTGAAACGACATGGTGTGCATTATCCGATCGGCACTAACTTCCCGTGTAGTTACTGCAAAGCCCTAGCTTGATTGTTTACCTTCTCCAGAATTTATCGCCTGAGGCAAGATGATATCTGCATCCCAACACTCAACTAATTCGACGAGTCGAGTTGACGCTCGTGTCACCCTGAATGATCCGTTTCAGTCTACCAGGAACCCATGGCTGGCTGAAGGGCGATCGCTCTCTAGAGCCAGTCACTTTACATTAACTCCATCAAATTCATCAAATTTAAGTGTTCAGACTGCGCTACGGAGCCGTCGAGTCACAACCACTGCCTTGCCACGAGCCACTGCGATCAGACCCAACCAACGCTTGACAGGTAGTTTGAGTTCATCCGACCGACGTAATCCCAAACGACCTGCCAGCTATTCAGACGATTTTACTCTCCGGCAGATACAGGTCGGGCAACAGGTAACCGCAAGTCTGACCTCTGGTCGCTTTGACGCTTTTTTGCAAGTGATCAATGCTGCCAATGGGCGGGTCATTACTCAAAATGACGACATTGCATCGGGTAATTCCAATTCCAGGGTCACCTTTACCGTCAAAGCGGGAATCACCTACCGCCTTCGCGTCACCAGTTACGATGGCGGCGATACAGGGTCATATACGCTCGTCACGCGCACCTCTCGCTCTCGTTTACCCGGTGTCTTTGACAGAGCATTCGGGTATGGGTTGGTGGATGCAGGAGCCGCTGTTGCGCGTGCTTTGGGGCGATCGACCTCGGCTGAGGTGGCTAACCTGGGGGGCAACGCCTGGAACCTTGATCTGGTTAGAGCACCCGAAGCCTGGGCACAGGGTTTCAGAGGACAGGGCATTACCGTTGCCGTCCTCGATACAGGTGTAGATTATCTCCACAGTGACCTGCGGGACAACATCTGGACAAACCCCGGAGAGATTGATGGTAACGGCATTGATGATGACAACAACGGCTACATTGATGACATCCGTGGATGGAACTTTGTAGACGGTAGCACTAACAACCCAATGGATCTGGATAGCCATGGGACTCATGTTGCAGGGGCGATCGCCGCTGTGAATAACGGGTTTGGTGCCACAGGAGTCGCTTACGACGCCAAAATTATGCCTGTCAAGGTTATCGGTGGGCGAGAGGATCGCCGCTTGAGCACCTTTGATGCCAATGTTGCTGCTGGAATTCGTTATGCCGTGTTAAACGGAGCGCGAGTGCTTAATCTCAGCCTGGGCAATAATCCGGGTGACCCTCCTATGCCTGAAACCGAAGCCGCACTGCGCTTTGCTAAGCAGTTTGGGGCGATCGCCATCATGGCATCGGGCAACGAGAAATTGATTGGAGCCATCCAACCCATCTACCCCGCTCTGTATGCAAGCAGCAATCTGGGAGTTGGAGTAGGGGCGATCGACATCCGCCGACGATTAGCCAGTTTCTCGAATCCAGCGGGCGATCGCCCCCTCGATTTTGTCGTTGCCCCCGGTGTAACGGTCTATTCCACTGTTCCTGGGGATCAATTTGACAGCCAAAACTGGAGCGGAACATCGATGGCATCCCCTCACGTTGCCGGAGTCGCAGCCCTGATTCTCAGTGCCAATCCCAACTTAACCGTCGATCAGGTAGAGAGCATTCTGGCAGCAACCGCTAACCCTAACGGCATCATCGTGTCTTAGGCATGGCAATTTAATCTGTTCGATTATTGGGTGGGAGCGGGTTTTGCCATCAAATGGCAAAACCCTGATCCCGAACTCAGGTTACGTTAAATCTCTTGAGGCTAGAGTGGCTGGGTTGGCTCTGTAGGGTCAGCCACAAGGGATGCATCTTCTGAAGTGGGGGGTAATTCCTCCACAGGATTAGCTTCCCCGTTTTCCGGAGAGGCGTTTGCTTCTCCGTCTCCCACAGGGGAAATCGCTTCTGATATCAATTCTGGCTCTGACTCTAACTGTTCTGATATCAGTTCGGTTGAATCGGCTTCTGTCGGTAGCAGCGGCTCTGTAATTTCAGCCAGGTCCGGCTCTAAAGAAGCCATATCGGCTTTAGCAGCAGAGCCATTCGTCTCAAACGTATCTCCCCCTTGATCCTCGGTCAGGAAATCGTCATCCAACAGTTCCAAAGAATTATTCGGATTCGCCAGGTTGGGATCGCCGATCTCCTGATCAGCCGTCTGCAAAGCGATCGCCTCCTCGGTGGGCTGAGCTACGTTGACCACTTCAACCCCCTGAGCAGCAACTCCTTCTGGTGCGATCTGCCCTTCTTCTGTGGGCTGAGTCTCATGAGTACCTCGCTGTGCCGCCGTGCTGGCTGCTTTCTCCTTTTCCCTGGCTCTTTCGGCTAACCGGGCTTCCCTTGCTTTGGCTCGTGCTTCTGCTTTGGCAGCTTTCTCCGCTTCTGAGAGAGGCGATCGCACGATGGTGGGCCGGGGTGGAGGTTCAGGCGGTTTTTGCACAGGTTTGCTGGAGGTTTGCCACAAGCCCTTGATCAAGGCTCTGGTGTTACTCGCTAGCTCGGTTAATCGTCCTGAGATGCTGGCTAAGCCTGAGAACAATGAAACAGGTTGCGATTCAGTTGGCAGGCTGGTTTTGGACAGGTGCAGTGGCGTTTTCCAGATTGGCTGAGCCGTGGGCTGAGTTCGCAGATTTTGAGGAGTGAGTTCTCGGCGCAGCGATAGGGTTTGCCAACCAAACCATCCCAACAGAGCAACACTGGCAAATTGCCCCAGCAAAACGCCTCCAGTGATGCGACCCGCACAAACCCAGAGCACAAGCGCGTAAAACATGCCCACGCCACTCCAGGTAAAGTCATATTTGCGGTGTACCTCTGGGAAAAAGAAAGCCGACATATAGAGGGCAAAACTGCCAAGCCCAACGGCAATTGCCAGAATGTATGCGAGCATGATGCTCCTCCTACCTCTCTGAGGATGGTTACTCCCATTTTGCTTGAGATTGTCCCTCGAAAGCACAGGCGGATGCAATGGTCAAAAATTCACTCAATTGGGTGAACCAGATGGTCGATTCTTTACATAAGGATAAGCAATATGTTACTAACTGTATACTTATAAACTGTGTTTCGACGAGGGAACTGTCGTGTTATTCATTGCTTCATTGGTCACTTCCATCGGAGCAGCTTATCTCTACGAAAAGTGTGAGAAGACCCGTGCAGAAGTGGCGATCGCCTGTGTCCCTGTTGCCATTATCAGCCTACTTCTGGCTCTGATGGTAGCTCCCTGGCAAATTCAACTGCTGCTGTTGGTAGGCGCACTGGCATCCTACCAGTACACCAAGACCAAACTCTTCAACTAAGACCTGATTAGTTTTAGAACGGCACCCGGAACGTGCGTCCTCCCGGAGTCCCCTCTCGAACCACCAGATACAGGTTTTGAGAGCCAGACCCCTCCCAGCGGCGATCGAGTACATATACTTCACCTTGTACTGTGCTGCCGGGTTCCACTAGAACGCCACCGCCGTTGCCAAACAAAATACGCGATCGCACTGTATTTCCCGCTTCATCTTCAATGCGACCGCCATAGAGAGGCACAAACCCAAAGTTACGGGGACTATTGTTCTCAATCACTAGATTCAAAGCATAGGTGCCCTGTCGCGTGACTCTGGCACTCTCAAGCCGCAAAGACACATCTTGAACCGTCTGCCCCGATGTCAGCGCGATCTCGCCAGAGGCGGGTTGAGTCGGACGGACAGCAGGGGTCGGAGTTGGGGTGGGTGTTGGTGCTGCGGTCGGAGCAGGGGTTGCGGCTGGTGCTGGAGTTGGAGTCGGGATCGCAGCGGGGACTGGAGTCGGGGTAGGTCGAGCCGCAACGGCTCCTCCGGATCTACAGCTTGGGTTATAGCTAAAGACATCACGCCATCGCCGCACCGTGTCATCTCCGATTTCATAGGTGATGGGTTGACCCGTTCTTAAGGTGACTCGGACGGGAATATCCTGATCTGGAGCACTACTCAAAATCCGGGCATCATTGGCATCAACCTGGAAGAGGTGTCGGGCTGCGTACCAACTGCCACCCAACGCGATTTCGTTATAGTTGTTTCCCTGCTGGACGTAATCCACATAATTAAATGGCGTGGGATCAGAGTAACGTGCCGCTCGGTTTGACTGAGGCGTTAACGTCAGCAATTGCCCATTAATATTCATCTCAATGCGGGTGGGAATGATGCGAGCCGCATTCCCTTGGGCGTTATTCGTGGCGACATGGAAGATCAGCTCAGCATAACACCCATCATTGTTGCTGCCCCAGGCAGAGATGAGAACGACCCGCCCTGGTCGTGGCCCCTCAAAGGGGCGATTGATCAACCCTAAAAGCGGGTGATTGGTTCTACTTTCGTCAATACCGTGGCGATCGAGGACTGTTCGACCCACAACAGTTGGATCAATACTGTTGCGTTGGACTTCCACAATTCGGCTAAACTCCCAGTCTCCTGCGCCCCACGGCAACCCAAAGATCGTAATCAAGTCGTCTTGAGTCATCGTTTCTTCGGCTCTGGTCTGGGCGATTCCTGGTTCGACTGCCACATTTAGCGTAAAAGAGGCGGCGATCGCCAACAGTCCTGACTGCCAAACTCGCTTCAGCATAGGAATTGATTCAACAACGAATTTCACCATTTACAACAACATCTCAATCAACTATTCCGGTTAGAGGAAACACGAGCAGCCTATCAGGGGTTCATTCCCCTCAACACACGCTACCAGGACACACCAACGGTGCAGGCGATGGCGGAGGTAGCGGGGGCACGACAGGCGTCTTGTTATCAGCGGCTGGGGGAGTAGGGGTAGCGGCTGGGGCTTCACGGGCAGGTGGAGCCTCTCGCGCCGCTGGAACTTCTCGTACCGCAGGTGGAGTCTCTCGCGCTGCTGGAACCGCACGAGGTGTCGGATCTCGTCGTGGCGTAGCTCGATCGCTGGAACGGGTAGTCGATCGCGGAGACGCAGCTGGGGAGTTGACTTGGCTGGGGGTGGCTGCGGTGACTGGAGCAGGGGCAACGGTCGGGGACGGAGAGGGGCTTGCGGTTTGACCCGCAATCAGGCGATCGATCTCGGTCAACTTATCTCGATATTGTTGCGATCGCGCCTTGACCTGATCCGCAATAAACACTTCATCTGCAATTCCATCCAGGGCTGCTAGCGCGGTTTCCCATTGTCCCTTCGCAAACTCATAGGCATCCAACGTCCCTGCGGTTGACCGTGTTGTAGCCGCTTGAGCCGCTTCTTCTGCCTGCTGCAACAGAGTAACCGCCTCTTGCTCGCGTTCGAGCTGCTGATTAAGCTCCTTCAACCGGGCATCGTACGCATTAAAAGAGCTGTCTATTTGTCGATACAAATCCGTGTTTCGGTCGATCAAGTTGAGTTGGGTGTCGAGCTGATTCACCGCGTCAGCCAGGAGATTGCGCGCATCTTCTAAGACTTCGACTGTTGTGGCTGACTCAGCAGAGGCGATCGCTGCCTCGGCTTGCTGCACCGTCTCTCGATAGCGGTTTGTAAACTCCTGCCCACTGGTGCAATTGTTAAAGGTGCGACACAGCGGCGCAACGTAGGGTGAGACACCTGCTAACCCTACACCTCCCAATAACAACGCCACCAGGGGAATCACCACCGTCTGACGTGAGTTAAACCAACCCCGTTGTAACGGCGTGAAGGAGGCACCGCTGCCAAGAGCGGCAACTTGTGTGGCTGCTGTTTGCGTGGCTTCAGGGGTAGACCCAGTCCCATTCGTTGCCGCAGTTGTTGCGCCTGCCGGGGTGACTGGTCGCTCAAAAGTATGAGCAGGGGGAATCCCAACAGGCATCGCCTCAGTAGCTTCAGCGGCTACAGACGGTGATGCTCCCTGCCAATCGGGATTAGGTTGGGTGATATTGGGTGACGATCCTGTCAGGAGGGGAGGGGGTGTGACTTGCCCGATCGCCTGTTTTGGTTGTCCAATGGCGGTAGGTGGCACATTCCCCGCTAGCTGAGTCGCAGCCTGCAAAATCAACGGTTGCAGATCTGCCAAGACTGCCTGCGCAGAGGGATAGCGATCTTGTGGCTTTTCTGCCATCAACTGGTCAAGAATGGCAACAAATCGTGGGTCAATCTGCACCATTGAGTGCCAGAGCCAGTCTAAAGTGGTGCGATCGATAAATTGGCTGGGATGTTTGCCCGTCAGCAGCACCACGGCTGTCACCGCAAGGGCATACAGATCGGTTCGAGCAGAACACTGCCCCAGGCGGATCTGTTCATAGGGAGCATAGCCAAATTTGCCCACGACTACTGACGCTTGAATCAAGCTATTGCCCGGAGTTGCCCCAATCAGTTGCGTCGCTGCCTCTTTGACCACACCAAAATCAATCAAGACGGGCAAGCTTTTGCCATCTGGCAGCATGATGTTATCGGGTGAAATGTCGCGGTGAATAATTTTGCGATCGTGAATGTAGCTGAGCACATTCAGCAAATCTCGCAACCACAACACCACTTCTGCTTCGGTAAACGTTAAGCCCTGTTGTTGCCGCTCTTGCAACAACGTCCAATAGGTCTTGCCGTTGACGTATTCTTGCCCGATAAACAGTCGCCCATTATCTTCAAACCAGGCTAAAAACTTAGGAATCTGGGGGTGATTTAACCCGTGTAATATTTTTGCCTCGCGCTGAAACAACTCCCGCGCCTTTTGCAAAACATACTCATCACTGCCGAGTGGAGCAAACTCCTTCAACACGCACAGTTCGCCAAAGCGACGGCTGTCAGCAGCCAGATAGGTACGCCCAAAGCCGCCCTGTCCTAATATTTTTTGGATTTGATAACGATTATCAACGATTGTTCCAGGAACAATTTCTGCCGCTGCTGTCATCAGGTGAATCCTTACGCCGTGTTTTAGGATGCCTAGCAGATTGCATCGACCTCAGTATATCTGCCCAGAGTATCAAAAAAACTCAGGTTCTCTGGATAAATTTAAATTCCCACTCTAAGTCTTATAAGACACAAATTATGACGGTTGCGGAGCAGCTACGTAACAAATTCGCTCTAACTTAAGGCTCAATCGCTAAGATGAGAGTAAGCAACACTCAACCGTATCCTGAGGCTTCACCTTTTTTGTCGATTTGGCGGCAATAAAAAACCTCCAAGCCCAATGTCTGAGCCGGAGGTGTTATATCAGGGTGCATCTACCATTCCTTTGTTCTATAAATAGTGGCTGCCATCCGGAAAAAATTAGGGCAAATCTGCGATAGAAGTAGTTGAAATAACCTGATTTGCCACAAAGCGGATTGCAGTGTGTAGTCAATAGGTTCCTGATTTGATGCGCTTACGTCACCACCCATTACCTCGATCTAGCAATCTCAGGAGAACGCTAAAGCAGTGATCCAAGAGTTTTATATCTCTGTAACCCCATTAGGAGAAGAACGTTATCTGGTGCGGACGGAAAGAGTCGCATCTGGAGTACCTTTGGCGGAAGAGCAGGTCAAATGGACTGTGGAGGAGTGGCTGTCACAAGCCCGTTACTTAATGAACGATCCACTGTTGGGGTTGCTGCATGGCACTCATCGCATTGGTGGGTTTGAACTTCCTGAAGGGGCAAAGGATGCATCTCCCACGGATCAGGCTCCCATTACCCTGGTCGATTTAGGGCAACAGCTTTATAGTGCGTTGTTTCAGGGCAGGCTCCGCGATAGTTGGATGACGGCGCAGGGCATTGCCCAACATAAAGGTGAAATCTTGAGATTGCGACTGGGCTTAAAAGGCTCTCGTCTGCTGCGGTTGCCCTGGGAAGTCATGTATGGCAGTGTCGATCCCTCTTCGTCGCGATCGCGCTACTCCGACGGGTTAAGCCCTGCTCCCCGACCAATCGCCGCTGGCACCGATGTCATCTTTTCCCGCTATCAACCTGGTAGCAGCCTGACAGGCAACACATTGGCGGTTGAACCCGATCAACCCTTGCGCATTTTGATGGCGATCGCCACCCCCTCCGACCAGGAACGGCTCGAACTCAAACGAGAAGCCGAGCAACTTCAGCAAGAATTACGGGGGCAAATGGCGGAGGGCAGTGCTGGCAAGACCCTCGACATCCAGCTAACGGTGCTGCAACAGCCCGGACGTGAGCAACTCACCCAGGAACTGGAACAGGGGCAATATCATGTCTTTCATTACGCCGGGCATAGCAACCTGGGAGCAGCAGGTGGGGCTTTGTATCTGGTCAACCCCCGCACAGGACTAACTGAAACCTTGAGTGGTGATGACCTGGCAGGCTTACTGGTCAACAATCACATCCGCATGGCAGTGTTTAACTCCTGCCGGGGTGCTCACACGCCTGACACCACCGTCGATATTGACTCACCAGAACGCAACCTGGCAGAGGCATTGGTGAGCCGGGGAATTCCAGCGGTGTTAGCGATGGCAGAGCGAATTCCCGATGAGGTAGCTCTGAATCTAACCCGCCTGTTTTATCGCAACCTGAAACAGGGCTATCCCATCGATCGCAGCTTGAGTCGAGCCCGCCAGGGGTTAATCACCTCCTACGGCTCACAACAATTGTATTGGGCACTGCCTGTGCTCTATATGCATGCCGATTTTGACGGTTACCTGACAGCGGGCGATCGCACCGTTGATACACCGAGCGATCGCCTTCTGGTTATGCCTGCCCCCAATCTCCCGGTGCCCGATGTAGTCTATCGAGGTGAACCTGCCACTCCTACGCTGAATCCCAAAGTGACAACTCCTCCGCTGGAGTCCGAGGATGACCTCGACATGATTACCAGAGCGGTGTTAGACGATGATGATTTGAGCGACATCGGCTACGACCTGGTGACTCAAAACGGGTTGAACGGGTTTGAGGTAGACCCGGATGAAACCTATCAACGAGATGTAGCGGTCGTTGCCGACTTGATTGAGCAGTTATCGCAGCAAAACTCCGATGAGACAATTGCCCCTGCTCGTACCCCACTGCTGTCTCGCGAATCATCCATAGCAGGACTGGCTCTGGCAGATGACCTACCGGAGATTCCTCCAGCACCCCCCTATCAACCCGATTACGTTCCTGCTGATCTCTCCAAAGCAGCGATCGCCAAGCCACTGACCCCCTCGCCTCAACCGTCCTGGTGGCAAAACCGTTACTTATTGTTACCCCTGGCAGGCATTGTGGGGACGATGGCAATCGGGTTCGCGGTGATGCGGTTTGCCCCTGACCTATTAAATCGACAACCTGATATAACCGCTTCTCCAACCGTCAGCCCTATTCCGATACCCAGTGCGACCTCCTTCGATACAGACTTTTTTGCTAAGGCAGATACTGTGACCTTAACGGAAGTCGCCATCAGTCGCTTTAGCAACAATGACTTAGACGTAGGGCAACAGGCAGTGACAGCATTGTTAGAGCGGGGGGCTATACAAGAAGCCGCTTCTGCTCTGGAGGCTGTACCCAATAATGAACTAGAGCGTCCAGAGGTCAACTTCTTGCGGGGCAGACTGGCTTGGGAACAAATCAAGCGTGGGGAAGACGACTTTAGTCTCTCTGATGTGATTCGCTTCTGGGACAGAGCCGTCAAGGCTGATCCCGATGTACCACAATATCAAACGGCTCTGGGATTTGCCTACTATGCTGATGGCAACTTGAAACAGGCGATCGCCACCCTGTGTCAGGCATTAGACACTAGTGCAGGCGGCAACACATCTGACTGCTCCATCCCTAATCCTCCCATCAGCGATCAGGAGACACTAAACGCGATCGCCGTTCTGGCTCTGGCATACAAGCAAGGTTCAGAGCATAACAAGCTGGACACAGACCCCGAAGAAGCCATGAGTCAAGCCCTTCGGTTCTACCAGATTGTCATGAGCAGTGACCCCATGGACTTTAACCCCAACGAATTGGGTAAAACCTGGTTATGGACGGAATCTGCTGTTAATGAGTGGCGATCGCTCGCCACCCGCTAGGAACCTTCATCCTTCATCCTTTCCTACTCGATACTCGCTCCCCGAAAGGTTTTCGGACGAGCACGGCTAACAACGGGAGCCTGCTCCATTTTGCGGGTTTCAATCTGATGCGATTGAAAGTAGCTTTGCCACATTTCGGGGGCGTTTAGCGTTTCACCACCGTGCTTCGTCTTGCGTTCCCGCACCTTGCACAACACAGGCGTATTGACGCATGCCCCGGCAATAATCACCTGTCCTTTGGTGAGGGCAGGCAGTTCTTTTAGCAGATCCCGCCCCGCTGCCTCAACGCCATACTTCAAGCTGTCCTGATCCACCGGATTGACAATCCGCATAATGAATTGGCTCATGCACTGCGACAGCACATCTGAGTCGAGTTTGCCCGGACGCTGTGTGATCAGCCCCACCCCTAACCCAAACTTGCGCCCCTCACTCAAAATCGTCCGCAAAATCATCTTGCAGCGCGACGGCTCATGGGCAGGGGCAAAGCGGTGTGCCTCCTCAATCAAAATAAACACCGGATAGGGCAGGTAGCTTTCATCGTCTGGACCAATATTTTCCTTGAGCGTATTCATGCGAGCCTGGTTTGCCTGCCGCAACACAGCCGCACAAATAACCTGCTGTTCTTCCTGGCTAATTTCGTTCATTTGCAAGACCGTCACTTGCCCTGGCTCAAACAATTTTCGAGGGGGCAAATGCTCAAATGAGTGAAAGTAGGGCGATCGCTCAAATCGTTCCAGTTTCCACTCGATCGCCGGAGCCGAAGAACCCACCCGCTCGTTACCGTCTTCATCCTGACTGCGATCGGCTTCATACACCGCTGCAATTAGATCCTGAACCCCCCAGCGATAGTCCCCTTTCCGGTGCCGTTTGAGAATGGTGAAGGCTTTGTTGAGAATCGCTTGTTGGCGATCGCTCATCTCCGGCAACAGGGTCAGAATGTCGTAATAATCCAGCGATGAGATCCGGATACGAATATCCTCTGGCTTCAAAATATTCACCTGAGGGGCATAGCCATCTTCAGTTGCAAAACTGGCATGACCGCGCATCTGAGCCAGCGTGTCATATTCTCCATGGGGATCAAAAATCAACACCGCTGCTCGATTGTAAGGAGATAACAACTCCTCAACTAAAACCCCAGCCGTGTAAGACTTCCCCGACCCAGTACCCGCCAGAATCGCCATATGAGTACTGACCAGTTCTTTAACATCAATCACCACCGGAACAGAGGCTGTCTCCCGCAACAGCAAAGAGCCGATATGCGCTGATCCCACCGATCCCAGGGGCTTACGATTCAAAATTTGCTGCAACCCTGCATCATCCGCCAAATAAACCTTGGCACCAGGATCAGGCGTGCGACGGGGATTCATAAACCCCAATGCTGGATGGAAGTAACCGACAACATCCACCGTCACCTCATAAATTTCAGGATTGGGATGGGCAAACCCAACCAGAGCGGCGATCGCCTCAGGACTAATCTCTGTGTCTGCAAAAATACGGTCAGGCAGGTGATCGATCAGGCAACGATCTGAAATCTTGCCTAAAATCTGCAACTTGGGCAAATCAGCCCGCTCAGCAGCAACTTCGTAATAGACAAATTCCCCAATCTTGACATAACGATTATCGGAGGTGATGAAAACATACTGGTTACCATTCTCACCTGGACCTTTCACCGTACCGATTGTATGCAGTGGGGACAAAGGGATTTGAACGTTTGTCATAGCGATCGTTAAAAAAGGTTAAGAAACAGTGGAGAGAGAAAATTTGGACTCGTGTTAATACGGGCTATTACCTGGAATGTTTACGAGTCATTAATCAATGAGCGTAGGGAGATTACGGATAACTGCCAGACCCTAGACCAGTTAATCTAAATCAGGAGAATATCTCATCCTGAAATGTTCACACCCCTAAGGCATCTACTATCTCGTCACGAAGCAAGCAAACGCCGAACCTCACACAAGGCAAAGTGGGTATGTCAAATAGATTGTGTCAAGGGTAAAAACTCAAGTTGGAAAGCGATCGCCGAATTCAATCGCGAAGCGATTGAGAGCAGGTTTCCAGTCACGAAT
>NZ_JACJSA010000036.1 GCF_014697545.1 Oscillatoria sp. FACHB-1407
CAACTTAATGCTGGCAACTAGAAACGAGGGTTGCGCTCGTTGCGGGACTTAACCCAACATCTCACGACACGAGCTGACGACAGCCATGCACCACCTGTGTTGCAGTTCCCGAAGGCACTCCTTCTTTTCAAAAGGATTCTGCACATGTCAAACCCTGGTAAGGTTCTTCGCGTTGCATCGAATTAAACCACATCCTCCACCGCTTGTGCGGGTCCCCGTCAATTCCTTTGAGTTTCACTCTTGCGAGCGTACTCCCCAGGCGGGATACTTATCGCGTTAGCTTGGACACTGCCTTTGGTCAAGGCAACATCGAGTATCCATCGTTTACGGCTAAGACTACAGGGGTATCTAATCCCTTTCGCTCCCCTAGCTTTCGTTCATTAATGTCAGGTACAGCCCAGCAGAGCGCTTTCGCCACCGGTGTTCTTCCCAATATCTACGCATTTCACCGCTACACTGGGAATTCCCTCTGCCCCTACTGCCCTCAAGTCCAATAGTTTCTTGTGCATCTCAGAGGTTGAGCCTCTGGCTTTAACACAAGACTTATTGAACCATCTACAAACCCTTTACGCCCAATAATTCCGGATAACGCTTGCCTCCTCCGTATTACCGCGGCTGCTGGCACGGAGTTAGCCGAGGCTGATTCGATAGGTACCGTCATTATTCTTCCCTATCAAAAGAGGTTTACAATCCACAGACCTTCGTCCCTCACGCGGTATTACTCCGTCAGGCTTGCGCCCATTGCGGAAAATTCCTCACTGCTGCCTCCCGTAGGAGTCTGGACCGTGTCTCAGTTCCAGTGTGGCTGGTCATCCTCTCAGACCAGCTACAGATCGTTGCCTTGGGGTGCCATTACCACTCCAACTAGCTAATCTGACGCGAGCTTATCTTCAGGCGATAAATCCTTTCACTTGGTACGCACATCGGGTATTAGCCGTCGTTTCCAACGGTTGTCCCCGTCCTGAAGGCAAATTCTCACGCGTTACTCACCCGTCCGCCACTCAGTTCCGAAGAACTGCGTTCGACTTGCATGTGTTATGTATACCGCCAGCGTTTATCCTGAGCCAGGATCAAACTCTCCGTTTTGAAGTGTTTGATTTATATTTGGCTCTGAAACAAAACTAAAATCTTGTTTCAAATCCTCTTTAAGGTTTCAAATTAATAACTCTGGACATTCGACTCAATTGTCGTTTCGTCCATAAGTTATTCACTCAAAACCAACATTGTTTTTAACGAGGATTGGTGTTTAATTTGGCTTTCAAACTATTCTTTTTTCCAGGTTCACTGTGCCTTGACTTTCCCTTGACACTCTCTCACTATAGCGCGATCGCGTTCACTGTGTGGGTGAGGACAACCGTACTAGTAGAAGTGCTACTACCCGCACCAGAAGGCGGTTTGAGGTCGCTTCGGTGGAGGGGTTCGTTTTTGGCACTTACCCACTATAGCGAATAGAGGAACATTGTGTGAGGCTTTTTTTGAGACATAAGATCTACTTATCTTATGGCTGTAATAATTTAGTTGTCCTATTTAGGGTTGTCATAGGAGCGCAATTCAGGTAAAGCGATGTGGGTTTAGACGAGTGCTTTATCTCTCCTGATGGAAGAACAATTGAGTCCCTATCGTTAGATTCAAAACATTGTGCTCCTTGTTCCAATTGCTTGGGCAAATCGTTGAACCCGTCAGCAAACATTAATCAAACTAAAATCTAGCAAAGCGGTGGTAGCGGAAACGGGCGATCGCTCGTTTAGGAAATCAAGGTTAATCACTCATTGTTCATCCGGAGTTTATACAGAGGTAAGGGATATGGGTATCCAAGAGCATTCAGCGTTCTTTAACGACAATCAAAACGACAATCAAGATGACCAACATCAGGAGCAGTCCGAGGCTAACAAGACTGCGCCTGATTCCCCTCAAATCGTTGACCCACTTGACCTGGTTTACAGTGGCGGGTTTACTGGCGATCCCCAGGAGATTTTAGGAAACCCTGCGGTTGCCCCTGAGATGTTGTCTGAAGGCAGGGATTTGAGAGTCGATATTTTTAGAGACACAGAAGAAGCCACCCCGGATTGAACAATTTAGTTGATGCGGAGCCTAACCATGGGAGCACGTTACTTTGCCGTTATCAGCGGAATTATCTATGTTTTGGTCGGTTTGTTTGGATTCATTCCAGGTATGGTTGCAACTCCTGGAACGGGTGGACCAGATGTTGTAGTTGATGCGGGGTATGGGTACTTGTTATCCACCTTTCCCGTCAACATCCTCCATAACATTGTGCATCTAGCCGTTGGTATTTGGGGACTCGTTGCTTTTCGGAGCTAAATGATTATAGGGCGATCGCGATACCGCTAATGCAAGACAGGGCGATCGCCATCTCTTGTGCTTAACCGTGCAACTAACCCGTAACTTAACTGCTCAATTGTTGGATCAGGCGATCGCCCACCCGCAGTGCATTGGCAATGACGGTTAAGCCAGGGCTAACACTGGCATGGGACGGAAAGAAACTGCTATCTACTACATAGAGATTGTGGACTTCGTGGGTTCGGCAATCGAGATTTAACACTGAGGTTGCGGGATCTTCGCCAAACCGACAGGTGCCGCACTGATGCGCCAAAACCTGAATAGGCATATCGCTACGGGGGTGGGTGGTGCGGTTAAAGGCAGAGGGTTGCGTTGCTTCTACATTCTTGAGCACGTCAATCCAACGGTAGACCAGGCGATCGTGTGCCTCCACATTGTTAGGCGTGTAATCAATTCGCAATTTATCCCCCACATAATGAACGCGATTATTGGCGTTGGGGAGGTCTTCGGTTTGTAGCCACCAACCGATGGAGTGGGTCGCCAACTGCCGCAACCCAAAGTTGGGCATCAGTCTAGACAATGCTGACAAAATTGGGGGTGCTTCTGCGAAGATAACATCCTGCAAAATGCCGCCGGAGTTTTGTACGTGCCCCAGAGGATAGGGAAAGTCTTTGTCTCCCCAGTAGAAATCATTCAACCCCAGGGTGCGAGAAAATGTTCCAGAATTGGCAGATGCGGTTAGCTGCACAACGACGGACAGCAGTTGTTTCATAAAGTTACGCCCCACCTGACCAGAGCCATTAGCGATGCCGTTGGGGTGTTTTTCGTTAGCGGATCGGAGCAGCAATGCCGCCGAATTTACGGCACCACAGGCTAACACAATAATGTCCCCTAAAAACAAATAGGACTGACCGCCAATTTTTGCCTCAACTGCTTTGATCTCAGCACCCGATGGGTTGGTGTGCAGAGAGACGACCTGAGCCGAAGTTTTGAGAGTTACATTGTCGCTGGTTAGAACCGGGCTGACCCCAGTGTCTTCTGCGTCAGTACGACCGCGATCGCCCACTCCTAACGGCAAATGAACAGGGTGCAATCCCTGTTGTGAGAGGGTGTCTCCAATGCTTTGCAACATCGGCTCATGGGCAATTTCGGCAAAGGGATAGGCTTCGCTGTGGGGCGGTTCAGTGGGGTCGTTTTCGACCTTGCCATGCGCTTGATACAACTTCTCGGCTTCGGTGTAATAAGGCTCAAAATCTTGGTATTTCAGAGGCCATGCTGGAGAGACTCCGCCTTGATGTTGTACCTGCTCAAAGTCACGCTCACGCATCCGCTGTAAAACGCCACTCCAAATCTTGGTATTGCCACCAACAGAGTAATAAGTTTGTGGGTAAAAGGGTTCTCCTTCGTTGTCAAACCATGCATCTTTAGCGTGGTATTGTTCCTTTTTGAAAACCTCAGTATCCACTAATTCAGAACTTTCACGATAGATTAATTCTCCTCGTTCCAGTATTAAAATCTTCTTCCCTGTGGGTGCTAATTTACGCGCTAAAGTCCCACCCCCTGCACCTGTACCAATGATAATTACGTCATAGTATTGGTCATCGATAATCATATAGATCTCCTACTGCCAAACATAGATCAACACATACAACGCAATCCAAATAACATCGACAAAGTGCCAAAATAACGATGTTGCTTCTACACCAAAGAAACCGTTGTCGTAGTTGCCGGGGATGAACGATCGCCCCAACATTAGCAACTGCAACACGATGCCACTGAGAACGTGCAAACCGTGAAATCCAGTTAATAGAAAGAACGTGCCGCCAAAGGTTCCGGAGGTATAGCTAAAGGGCAAACCCCGCCATTCCACCGCTTGACCAAAGAGGAAATAGCTACCCATGGCGATCGTGGTCAACAGAAATATCCGAAACCCCCACAGCTTTTTATCGTGCAAATATCGCTCAGCCACATAGATCACAAAACTACTGGAAACCAACACGATCGTGTTGATTAGAGGTTCTCTAGTCTCCAGACCTGTCACCCCCAGTGGATACCAATCTGTCACCGAGGTTGTGGTTTTGTAGATAATGTAGCCTGTGAAGAAGCTCAGGAAAATAACACTTTCTGACAGCAGAAACACAATAAACCCAAATTTACTGTTTCCTGCTTCGTCGTGTTCCTGATGTTCGCGGACGTTAGCTTCAACGTCTTGGGCAATGGTTCTTTCTACTGTCATGATGATGGTTGTTTTGTAAAAGATTCAGGAAAGTCCGTCAAACCGGGATTGGGAGCGTGCTCGACCAGAGGTTGGTGTCTGCCATAGCCATAGGGACCCGAAATCACAATGGGCGTTTCCTCAAAGTTTTCTACTGTAGGTGGTGACGAGGTCAGCCACTCCAAGCCATATGCCCGCCAAGGGTTGTTGCCCACTTTTTCACCCCGAATCCAGGAACTCACCATATTCAGGATGAACGGCAGCGTAGACAGTCCCAGCAGAAAACCACCAATGCTAGCAACCACATTCCAGTAGGCAAACTCTGGGTCATAGGATGCGACCCGACGTGGCATCCCCATTAACCCTAGAGGGTGCATTGGCAAAAAGATTAATGCCGTCCCGATGTATGTCAGAACAAAATGAAGTTTGCCCAAGCCTTCGTAATACATACGACCTGTCATTTTTGGGAACCAGTGATAGATCGCAGCATAGATAGCCATGACGATCGCCCCATACAGCACGTAATGAAAATGCCCCACGACAAAGTACGTATTGTGAACGTGAAGATCGATTGGTGCCGATCCTAAAAAGATGCCTGTAATACCCGCAAACAACCAGTTGCTGATGCCACCAAGGGCAAACAACATAGGCGTTGTAAAGCGGATTTTTCCGCCCCACACGGTTGCTACCCAGCCAAACACCTTAACCCCTGAAGGAATAGCCACTAGCATCGTCGTCACCATAAAAAACATTCGCATCCAGCTAGGGGTGGCACTGGCGAACATATGATGCACCCACACAGCACTGCTAATCACAGTGATGATCAGGGATGATGCAGCAATTACCCGATATCCAAATAGAGGTTTACGTGCATGAACGGGCAAGACTTCTGAAAACGTGCCAAATGCAGGCAGAACCATCACATACACCGCAGGATGGGAATAAAACCAGAAGAAGTGCTGGTATAGGATTGGGTTTCCGCCCCCTTCAGGATTGAAGAAACTCGTGCCAATCGTCAAATCCAGTAACAACATCACTGCCCCACCTGTCAGCGCAGGCAAGCCGTAAAGCTGAATTAGTTGCGCTGCTAGCACTGCCCAAACAAAGGCAGGAGTCTTAAACCAGGTCATGCCCGGTGCGCGCATTCTACAAATAGTCGTGACAAAATTCACTGCCCCCATAATCGAGGACACACCCGAAATCGCAACCGAGAGAATCCAGAGCACCTGCCCGTTGATTAAATTCCCGGTGGGGTTTTGCAAGCTAACCGGTGGGTATGCCCACCACCCCGATTGGGATGGACCTCCTGGCACCAGAAAACTCGACATCATCAAGATTCCGGCGATCGGGATCATCCAAAACGAAACCGCATTGAGGCGAGGAAATGCCATATCTCGTGCCCCAATCATGAGCGGTACGAGATAATTTCCTAGTCCCACCAACACCGGAAACGTCCAGAAAAATAACATGACTGAGCCATGCATCGTAAACAGGGCGTTATACACCGTGCGATCGACCAGATCGGCTTCAGGAGTAATCAGTTCCCCCCGCATAATCATGGCAAACAGTCCGCCGATGAGATAGAAAACAAACGACGTGACGATGTATTGAATGCCAATAACTTTGTGGTCGGTGCTGAAGGTAAAAAACCGTTTCCAGTTGTCAGGCGCACCGGGGTAAGGTTGCCCACGAACGACTTCTGGAGCCTCAATTGAGATGTTTGTCATAAGAGGAGAAAAGGGGGGAGGGAGAGTGGGAGAGGGGAGAGGGGGAAAGGGGATCATGAGCAGAGCCTTGTTTTCCCATCGACCCATTGCCTTTGCCTTACACGGGTGGGCTTTCCGGCTCGTGTTTGGGCGCGTAGTTCACAACAGGCGGTGGTGCTGGCGGAATCGTTGCCCACCCACGAACAGCTACCTTGTCCTTGGTGTTACCCGATCCGGGTTCAAAGACTTGGCTGTATTCGTAGTTCGCAGGGTTAAACGCAGGAGTAGGGGTTTGAGCCGCTGCATCGGCTAGCCACTGTTGGTAATCGCTCGCAGACTGGACTACTACATCAGTCTGATTTGCAGCAAAATAAGTGCCGCTATACATTGAGTCCCGTAATCGATAAGTGCCAATTTTGACGGGGGTTAGTTCAAAATCAATGTCTTCATGGGGCACCACATACTGACTCAAGCGAAACGCTGGAACGTAAAACCCGTGCAATACATCTTCTGAGTGCAGTTTAAACCGAACGCGGCGATCGACCGGGAGATGCAATTCTGTACTGGTTACATCCTGGTTTGGGTAGTGAAATATCCATGCCCATTGTTTTGCTACTACATCGATTTCCTCAATGGGAGACGTTTCTACAGCCTCTTGAATTTCTTGCTGAGGCGTGCTGTCAAACGGTTCAGCATAGGCAGGTTCCACCATTTGAGGCATGTGCAGATGCACTAGCTCCATTGGTCCACGAATCGACATTTTTTCGTAGGTACGATAGCTGACAAAGGAAAGCGTCACCACCAGAATGAGCGGTGTTACAGTCCAGATGATCTCCAACCAGGTGTTGCCTTCAATGTCAGGCCCATCACTCAGGTCATACTTTTCCGCTCGGTGAAAGATCAGCGAGTAGATAAACGGGCCAATCACTCCCAAATAAATGAAGGTGCCTAACCCAGTAAAAAGACTGAACAGATCATCTAGCAGTTTTGCTTCCGCTGCTGCCTCTGGCGGAAACCAGGAATAAGCTTGCTTTGCCATCCAAAGACTGGCAAATGTGACCAGGACAGCGTAGACCGTCATTATTACAATTGCGCGGAGTTTCATCATGTATTTCTGCCCTCTGCCTTCTGTCTTGACTACAACTGATTGGGGTTCTCACCTAAATGCAACAGTTGATCTGCTGTGACGTGAACGCCAAACTCAGCACCAAGATGTGCGCCCAACGTTCCCTGGACAAACATCAGCACAAACACAAATAAGCCTGCCGCTAGATAGCTCCACTGCACCTGTCTTGCCATATCTTTGCGCCAGTTAAACCGTTGAAAGCCTCGCCAAACCGTCATTGCTACAATCAACGTCAAGATTAAGACACCCCCTACACCATGCATGATCATGGTTTCTAAGGCGTGAAATCCCCAGGCACTGGTGACATCTGCAAGCGGCACAGCCAGAGACACTTCAAATAAGCCTGCGATGACAGTGAAAAAGGTGATGATGGCAGATGCCAGCAGGTTATACCAACCGACATCAAACAGGGCAGAGCGAGTAACAGGAATAGCGAGATACTTAAAAGCTGCTCGATCGACAGGAAACAACGCCCCGACAACATCAAAGGCGATCGCCACAATAAATAAGCCCAGTGTCAAATGCACCAATTGAGGATGAATGGGAATGACGTATGGCAACCCATTAGCTCCCAAACTATCCCACTGTTGTAGCAGGTCTGGATTCATGACAGACCCTCCCGAATGGCATCTACAACGGGAATTGTGTGCAAGCCATAAACCCAGACCAGCAACGTTCCCCAGTAGGACTGGACAAACACCAGCGCAACTAATAACACACTGGCACCCCAGTAAGGAATGGGTAACTGGGGTCTTTCTTGCAGCCGAATGACATATCGCCATCCGGTAATCACTGCCAGAATAGCCGTCAATGACCACCCCAGAACGGTATGGGCATTGAGCGTTGAAACTGATGCTGCGTAGGGTTCTGCTAAACCTGCCTCAATCTGCCCAAAAATTACAGCAATGAAGATTGAAACGGTTGCAAATGCGAGGTTCCACCAACTCACCTCATATAATTTTGGGTTACGAGTAAAGTAGCCAATGATATCGCAGAGAAAAGCAAACAACACCATCGCGATCACAAAATGCACCACGATTGGGTGAATCGTATCGGGGTAGGGCAGGTTGTGCTCGTTGAGCGGAGGAAGATAATTAAACACAGTTTCTTAGTCAGTTTGATAGAGAAAAGATAGCACCGAGAAATCTTGTAGACAGGAAATGTTCTTGACAATTTAACGATTCAAAGGAGTCTTCATCGTTAAACTCCAAAAGCGCATACGACCTCCTCTTGGAAGCTATCTCTATCGCTCGAACTAAAGCTCTATCCAAAGGGAGAAAAGCCTACTCCTATGCCTGTCTACGCAGGATTTCAAGAGCCGAGAGTGAGTTTGGGTCAGGTATTTGAGGCGATCGCCCCAGTCTCATTCCGCTCCCACACTTTCGGATGACAATAGAGCCAAATCAATGCATCTGTTCTTGAGTGATGGATTATGGGAATTCTGAAAGGTATTCACTCAAGGGTTGGCTTTAAGGATAGATCGGGTTGACACATTCGTTAGAAGAAACGATCGCAGAAGCGACGATGGCTCCTTTAAGCCAGACGATTTCAGACCTCACCCCTCCCCTGGGCACTCGACCTCAACGTCTCCCCACAATCATCTCAAAAGACGAAATTCGCTCTAGTCTTCGTGCGTCAACCCTCGATGGCATCTTTGCCACACTTTTTTCTACCATCACCGGGGGGGTGTTACTCAACAACTTTTTAGTCGAGCTAGAGGCGACCCCCTTTCAGATCGGCATGTTAGCTTCGATGCCGATGCTGGCAAACCTGCTGCAACCGCTAGGAGCCTATTGGGCCGATTGCACCACCAGTCGTCGGCTCTATGGGCTTTGGGTCTATGGCATCTCGCGTTTGCTCTGGTTGCCCCTGGCGATCGCCATCATCCTTTACGGACACCCTGCCCATCCCCAACAGATGATTGTGGCAACCCTGGTGGTGATGTTAGCGACTCATGTGCTGGCTGCGATCGGCAGTGCCTCCTGGCTCTCCTGGCTAGCGACCTTGGTTCCCCGACAGTTGCGAGGACGCTACTTTGGCTTCCGCAACAGCACCTTTAGCCTCACCAGTTTTATTGCGCTACCTGTGCTGGGGGTGGCGATCTCCGATTGGTCAGGGGGCAGCATTCAGGGGTTTGGTGTAATGGTGGTGGTCGGCGTGATCGCAGGGCTAATCAGCCTCGGCTTTCAATCGCGCATGACCGATGTGAATCCCCAGGCATATCGGTTAATGACGTTTAAGCCTGCCCTTCTTCCCCCGACACCGCTCAAATCTGACTCGTTAGAACTCAGTCCCTTAGCCACTCAAGAGAATCTTGGAGAGGATACTGTCGCTCATGCGGCTTCTCAGTTAACCGAACCAGCTAACCTGGCGATCGCCCATTTTGCTGAGATGTCCCCTGAAACCGCTCATTCCAGCATTCTCAATAACACCCAGTTCTTGCTATATCTGCTGTATTTTGGTGCCTGGGCATTTGGTGTGAATGTCTGCAACCCGTTTTTTAACTTGTATTTGCTCGATAACCTGGCGTTGGATTTGAGTTGGGTAACGCTCTATAACGCGCTGGGGGCGATCGCCAATCTGCTGATGTTGCTGGTCTGGGGCAAACTGGCAGACCGCATCGGCAATCGTCCGATCTTGCTGCTGGACGGGTTGTTGGTTGCTGTTACACCGCTTTTGTGGCTGGGCACGGGGGCTAACATTTCCTCGATTTGGCTGTGGTTCCCACTGTTGCACCTGTTGGGTGGGGGCACGGGAGCCGCAATCGACCTGTGTATCAACAATCTGCAATTGGCGATCGCCCCGATTCAACACCACACAAAATATTTTGCTTTGACAGCGGCGATCGGCGGAGTCGCTGGGGCAGCAGGAGCCTTAGTCGGTGGATGGTTAGCCCAACTGACCGACGTAGGGGGCATGACAGGAGTATTTGCGCTCTCTAGTGTGTTGCGCCTTGTAGCACTATTGCCGTTGGTGTGGTTGCAGGAACCACAAGGGCAAAAGCTATAGCCCAGAGGGAAAGGTTTCTGGGGGATGGTCTCCAGCTTCGATGGAGTCGGGGCGATCGAGTGGCTGTACGGCATGGGTGTCGTCAAGGTGGATCACCACGTCAAACTGAGCCGGAAGTTGAGCCTGAAAGTAATGGCTCCGCCGCTCGCTGCGGGGTAAGTAAACCACTCCGATCGCCCGTTCTAATCGTGGAATTTGTAGCCCCAGGATAGCTGAATTGTTCTGACGCAGATCGAGCCAAAACTGCGGCAAGCCCACCTGATGAAAAATGGCTTCGTAGCTATCGGGCAACGCCGGACGCACCTGCTTAAATTCGGGTGGGTCGCCCCAGTGAGATGCTGCCGTTACTGTGCCGCTGTAGGTGGTGAACCCAAGTAAAAAAGCGTCGTGTCCATAGCGTTCGCGCACCAGTTGCCCGACGTTCCACTCGCCTGCGGCTTTCATGTCGGTTGCCCGCGCATCACCCAGGTGAGAGTTATGTGCCCAGAGCACAATCTTGGGCTGTTTTCCCTGGCGTTGCAGGTGGTCTACCAGGTGGTCTAACGTCTCTGCCATGTGGCGATCGCGCACATTCCAGGAGTTTTCCCGACCTTGAAACATCGAGCGGTAATAAGCTTCTGCATTTTTGACCAGACGAGCATTCTGTTCCGCGTAAAAAAACTCATCGGCAGTCAGGGTGCTATCTGCTGCAATGTCCGTCTGTTGGGTGTACTCACCCATGCGTCGCTGCAATTCCACAAGTTGATTTACCGCTTCGTCTTCACACGGACTACTCAACCCAGTGGTGGCAGCATATCCATAACTTTGGGAGTCTTCTCCCGCGTGGTCAAAGCAAGCATAGCGATGACGTGCCTGTTTTGCCGCTTCTGGGTCAACCTGTTCTAAATAGGTCAACACTGCATCCATAGAGGCATACATGCTGTAGAGATCTAGCCCATAGAACCCCACTTTTGCACTGTAGCTGGGTCGGGTATCGTTGTATTGTTGCAACCAATCCACAAAGTGCAAGACATCGACATTGCGCCACATCCACTGGGGAAAGTCTTGAAACTCGCCCAGAGCTTCCATTGGAGTTGTGTCGTTGCTAACTCCCCGGACAAAGCGATCGACCCGATCAGCATTGGGAAAATCTGCCTCCACCGCCACCGCAACAAAGCCCTTTTCTTGAATCAATCGCTTGGTCAACTCGGCACGGTGTTGATAAAACTCATGCGTGCCGTGAGAGGCTTCGCCAATCAACACCAATTGAGCATCCCCAATAGCGTCAAGCAACTGATCGTAGTACTGCCTTTCTCCAGTGAAGGGATGAGCCACCTGCTGAATGGCATCAACCAGGGTGGCGATCGCCATCCACTGAGGGTCATCGGGTATCACAACCATGCGCTATCTGCCTCCTGATAAAGGCAAAGGCAATGGCTCAAACCCTGAGGCTGAGAAGCTTTCCGACTCGCCTTCGCCCCATGGAATGTGGCTACGGCTATATCTGGCGCACCAATCACTTTTGCACCTCGCTGAGCAATTTGAGGGGCAGTTTCTCGTCCGATGCCACTGGATGCCCCCATGATGGCAACAACTTGTTGAGCAACTGGCTTACAGCAGTTTTCAACCGAGTGCCACACAGCGAATGCCCATGAATTCAAGCGATGCAAACGGTCGGTGGGGCATCCACAAATGAAAATTGCTGTAAGTTTCATATTGACTGATTCGCAAACGGTAAAAGCGATCGTTCTAGTCAAAATTAAGAACTTTGAGTTGATTAAACCTCTACCCCGAGAGGGTCTAGTCACACCTTAAAAAAAGATCAAAACAGAGTCTTTGTAAACTTTAAATGTCTATCAAAAAGCTCTACTTAACCTGAGTTTGAGATCAGAATTTTGATGGTTGAAATTGCTGCTATTTGGGCAAAACTCAACTGCATCAGTTGAGCAAGTTTTTGTTTTCTGGTAACTCACGAAGACAGGTTCGCCCTGACAGCCGCAAATTGATTCGTCAGATACTTAGATCAAATTGACGTTAATTAATACTGGATTAAAGTATTTGAAACTATTTTTAATACTTCATTTTGTTTTCTAAATGGAGTATGAAAATAGAACTTTACTAGACCTGCTCAGAAACAGTTAATGAAGATCAATTATTGTCTCCTCCTGCCGAAAGAGAACCTTATTAACAACGTTTTCTAAAGTGGAACTAAGCAAGGAGATGACTTATGGAATATCGGCATTTAGGGAAACACGGCATTCGCGTCTCAGAGGTTTGTCTGGGGTCATGGCTCACCTATGGCGGTGCAACGGCAGAAGAGACTGCCCGTCAATGTATTGAGCGAGCCTATGATTTGGGCATTAATTTCTTTGATACGGCGAATGTCTACGCCAGGGGCGAAGCCGAAAAAATTGTCGGAAAGGTGCTGCGTCAGTATCCTCGCGAATCCTATGTTTTAGCAACTAAAGTTTATTTCCCGATGGGGGATGGACCCAACGATCGCGGCTTATCACGCAAACACATTTTGGAGCAATGTGATGCCAGTTTAAAGCGGTTGGGGTTAGATTACATCGACCTTTATCAAGCCCATCGATATGACTCGACGGTTCCATTGGCGGAAACCTTGATGGCATTTGACCATCTGGTGAAACAAGGAAAAATTTTGTATTACGGGGTTTCTGAATGGAGTGCCGGACAACTCGCCCATGCTGCCGATTTGACTCGTCTGGCAAATCTTGCCCCGATCGCCTCTAATCAACCGCGTTATCACATGCTCGATCGCACGATTGAGAAAGAGGTGTTGCCGCTGTGCCGTCGTGAGGGCATCGGCACCATCAACTACTCTCCGCTGGCGCAGGGTTTGCTGACAGGCAAATACAAACCCGGTCAACCTCTGCCAGAAGGATCACGGGCAAGTGACCCCAAACAAAATATGTTTTTGAACGATGGCGAACTGGATCACCACCAGTTAATCAAGGTGCAGCGATTGATGCCCATTGCCGAGCAGGAAGGCTTGAGCTTGAGCCAGTTAGCCCTTGCCTGGTGCTTGCGTCATCCGGAATTAAGCAGTGTGATTATTGGTGCAAGCAAACCCACCCAGGTCGAAGAAAACGTCGTCGCATCCGGTCATCCACTATCTGCCGCAACAATTCAACGGATTGAGGAAGTGCTGGAAGCAGAGATGAGCGATCGCGTTACTGTTGGTGCCTAATTAGGAACTTGGATCGATGCATATCAACTATGACAGCCTCTTCAGGCTGATCGCCTTTGCGATCGCCCTTTTTCCCGTTTTTCTACTGCTCGATCGGTGGTGGCGCGAACAAACCTACGACCTCCGCCGCAAAACTGTCCTGATTACCGGAGGGTCACGCGGGTTGGGTCTGGTGATGGCACGTCAGTTGGTCGATGCAGGTGCGCGGGTGGCGATCTGTGCGCGAGATGAAGCTGAACTCGAACGGGCACGCACCGACCTGGAGCAACGAGGCGGAACCGTTGTTGCATTGACCTGTTGATGGTGCGTGCCTCTGGTCTTAATGGTTTCAGCCAGTGACAAACGGTCGAGGAGCGATCGCAGGAAAATCAACGATCACCAGGGAACTGCTGGTGAGGTCAGGAAGCTCCAAATAGAGTCCGTATTCGTTGGGTTCAATGTGCAGGTGTTCAAGCCACCAGCACAAAGTCCAGCCTGGAACCCGTTTGCCTCTGACGCTTGAGAGTCGCCAGGTGAGTTCTTTGAGTGAGTCATCAGGTGGCTGTAAGACTTGCACAGCCATGGCTCTCCCTATCTCATTGCCACTTCATGCAAAGGGGCACTGTTGCAATTGGGTGGCAACGAGTCCTACGAAAGAACTATCCTCAATTGCATCATTTAATGCGATTGATTTATTTAATTAAATTAGTGCAAAAATGGGATCCTCTAAATAAGAAGGATATGATTTATGCATCCCAAACAGAAAGCAGATGATATGCGGCGCACAACCGTGTCCTTCGAGGATGAGCAGTTTGAAATTCTTGAGAAGTGGGCAGACAAAGAGATTCGGACAGTCCCGAACCTCATTCAAGCCATTGTGGTCAGTGTCTTGAGAGGGGAGCCACCGAATGTTCCAAACTTACCAGGGTTGGAAAAATTGCAAGGCAAGTAAGGGGCGATCGCCATGACCCTCACCCCTGTGAAATGGACCGTTGAGGATTACCACCGCATGATTGATGCGGGTATTCTTAGCGATCGCCCCTGCTGTATTCCAGATGTGTCGGTTGAGGTTTCAAGGTTAATGAGGCGATGAGGTCATGCAACAGGCAGCCAAAAACTATTTCTCAAAAACTGCTGCATTCTGCTCAGATCGGTGAGTAGATCACTTATACTTCCTTAAAGCAAATTCGCGCGTACTACAGCCGATGAGCCACCAAGTTTCCACTTTTGCACCGACAGGAGGTCAACTCATGAACTAAAAG
Source organism: Oscillatoria sp. FACHB-1407 (assembly GCF_014697545.1). Taxonomy (GTDB): domain Bacteria; phylum Cyanobacteriota; class Cyanobacteriia; order Elainellales; family Elainellaceae; genus FACHB-1407. The sequence continues at coordinate 14,786 of NZ_JACJSA010000036.1, forward strand.
CCCATTAAAAGTCAAAACCCCAACTGCGGGAAACAGAAGGGGCAGAAGACTTTATTCACTTTGGATAGGTTTTGGGAACTCTAACAAACCGCCGTCGAAAAGCAAATGTTAGGTTGCCCGATTTCGCTATGCCAATTTTAGTGGGATTTTGCCAAAAGTTGCAAGAACTTTGACAAATTACCCCAAATTTTGCATGGCTTCCTATCCCTAAACGCTACACATCTAGGGAGTTGTATTGTGCATCTGAAAATTTGTGAACGCATGGGGAACCTTGCCCTGCGGTTTGCTTTGTTTGCTGGGGAGGGACTTACATGAGCTTGGCTCTCGCCCCCCAGTTCCAGTCGATTCGAGACTGGAATGATGAGTTTCTCATGCTCTGGAACCACCGGTATGACTACTTGTGGGCAGAGCACCCCAACCCAGGAGAATGCCCTGACTGGCAAACCGAAAGCCGTCACCCGCTCAATGACCGCCTGATTCAGCAGGGGGGGTATCTCTATGGGGTCCGCTTTGGTTCTGTAACCAACTACTGTCTCTTAGACGTTGACCGCGATAGCCTCTATCACCCTGCTCGCGATCGCTTTGCCTGGCGGCGGATGGTGGCAGCTCTAGAATCGTTGGGGTTGGTGCAGCCGGTGATCTGCACGTCGAGTCACAGTGGTGGCTTGCATCTTTACTTTCCATTTGAGGGAGAGCAGAAGACCTGGGCGATCGCTCTGGCGGTGTCGGCACTGCTGGAGAATGCCGGGTTTAAGTTGATTCCAGGACAACTGGAGGTCTTTCCGAATCGCAAGCCGTTTTCTCCGACGGGGGAGGTGACGCTCTACAACGGGCACCGGCTGCCGATGCAGATGGGGTCCTATCTATTGAATGCGGAGCTGCACCCCTTGTGGGGAGACCAGCAGACCTTTGTGCAGCAGTGGAGGTTTGCCCAAGGGCGCAATGCGGTAGAAACCAGGGTACTGGAGCGGATTCTCAAAGCATCGCGACGCAGAGCCTTTCGTATTACGGGCAAGGCAGAGAAGTTTCTCAATGACCTCAATGCCGAGATTGAACAGGGCTGGACAGGACTAGGACAAACCAACCGGTTACTGGGCAGAATCGCGATGCGCTCCTACATTTTTGGACATGTGCTCTATAGTGAGACTCCGTTAGAGGGAAAGGATCTGGTGCGAGACATTGTCAAAACAGCAGTGGCACTGCCGGGGTATCAGGAGTGGTGTCAGCATCAACATGAGATTGAGGAGCGAGCCACGCATTGGATGATGGCGATCGAGCGGAGTCATTACTTCCACTATGGGATGGATAAGAAACCAGGAACGGTGCAAGTAGAAGCCCGAGATGAGACATCAACGTGGAATGTGCAGCAAGGAACGGATGCTCGTCAACGGATTCAATCCGCAGTCGCGAGTTTGTTAGAACAAGAAGCACTTCCGGCTGGGATTACCGAACGATTTGATGCGTTAGTGAGTTATGGCATTAGTGGTTCAACGCTGTATCGATATCGGGAGCTGTGGCACCCCCGATACTTTGAGATTGAGGAAATCGGCAACCATCAAGAGGGTGCGGGGCAGGAGTGCCGTGGGGCGGCACCTGACCCCAACAGCCCTACAAACTTATTGGAAGAGAATGGGTGTAATAGCTTACTAGATAAAGGTTCTAGCGATCTAAAAATAGCAGAAGACTTAGAGATAGGGTGTAATTTCTTTCCGGTTGGGGAGTTGAGAAGTTCAGAACCAAAAGAAATGAATACAGAAGAGGGGGTAGCTCACATTAAACAGGTGTTGAGTCAAATTCGAGCGAGGCGATTGCTAGAACAAGCCCAGGAAAAGAATTGGAGTGCTCGACTTGCTCTGCCATTTATTGATACTCAAGAGCCGTTCAAATCACCATGAAAAAGCCCCAGCCGAATCTTGAGTAAGGTGCATCTACGTTAAAGCTGGGGCAGATAATTTGAGTATTCCCAGTAGAGGGGCGATCGCACCTTCCAGGTCATATTTATTGACGGATTCTCGTAAAGGTAGGTTATACCGATTTAATGTTTGATTGTGGCAGATCACTGGGTAGGGGCGTTTCGCGAAACGCCCTTACGGAATCCTGTGCAGCGAAGCCAATTCAAATTGGTATTACAACCGTATTAGTAATGGGGACGCCAATCAGGTGTATAGCTGTAGTCCATATGCAATGGGGCGAAGGTGGGTCAGGAAGCTTCCCCAGAATCAGGGTTTAGGCCCTTAGCTTTGTCCTAAGCTTTTTGACCAAAGCTATAATATTATGTCGGGTTAAATGCCCGCAATATAGATCAGATTCTCAACTTCCTCAGTCGAGTCAACCGCTTGATTGACTAATGGCTCATTGACTAGCGTCCACAATCGTTCGGCAGGTTGCAACTCTGAGGAATAAGGGCAAAAGCCACGACTTTCGTCTCCCTGCTCGGCAGGTGTTCACCCTCGCACCACACTTCGACGTCGGCGTCGGGATACCCCTTCTGTATCCGTTCCAACTCGTCGTGCAACTTTTTTTCGCAGGCTTCTTGCGCCTCCACATCACTCTCCTGATGCTGAGGACGGGTGCCTCTCAGGCGCAATTTCATTTGTTTAAGATATTCCCATCCCTGTTGCCGACTGATGGACTGACCCAACACCTGGCTCAAGTAATCTGCAACCTTGCGCCCATTCCACAAACCACCGTCGGGGGCAGGTCCTCGAATCGCTTGCAAGAGATTGGCTTGCTGCATATCATCGAGCTTGGGCACGGCTCCGGGGTTATGCCGCCGCAGATCCCCCAATGCCCCTGCTCCCAGGTGGTTGTAACTGCGAACTAACTCATAGATCCAACTGCGGCTATAACCCGTCACTGCCGCTACTTCCTCACTCGGTTTGCCTTGCGCTAATAGCCACAAGATTTGATAGTGCGATCGTTCGGTCACCGTTTTAGCACTGCGATAGTGTTGCTCCAGTTCGTCAAGCGTTAGATGCGGGTTGAGAGTGAGACGTTTAGGCATGGTTAAGCAGCAATGCGGCCACTTCCCATGTTATGCGCATTCATGCCAACAGGATATGAGATGCTCGATGGTTTCTTGATCACTCATGAGCCGTCAGTCGATCCAACTCATCCAATAGCTTCGTGATGCGATCGCGTTTTCTACGATCGCCCCAAACTTCACTTTTCTGCAATCGTTTACCAATCTCACCCAATCGTTGAGCGGCTATCTTTTCAGGGGGCTGTTCTGATTCAGGCTTCACTTCTTTAACCAGTGCCTTAATCTCACTCAACGGCAGATTCTTAGCAATCACCTGTTTGAGCAACTTAGCCCGTTGCTTCTCATCTTTGACACGGGCGATCGCCTGAGCCTTAGTGTATTCAATCTCCCCATTTCGCAGTGCAGACAACACATCATCCGGCAGGTTTAACAGCGGCAAACGGCTTGAGCGAAAGGTTCCAGCATTAAATCGTCCAATCTCCGATAGCAAAGATTCGATCTTCTCCAATTGAATCAGAACGTTCTGATTCAACGCTTGACCTCGCTGTTTAGCGTTATACGACTGGTGCAAAAGCGAGATGATTTCGGAACGATCCACCTCAAGGGCGATCGCCAGCAAATCCAGAACTGCCTCAGTCTCCTCAACCGGATTCAAGTCTTCCCGCTGGAGGTTCTCCATCAGGGCAACTTGTAATGCCTGCCGCTCGTCCAAGTGGTGGATGGCGATCGGCACTTTCTCTAGCCCCAACTCACGCGCCGCTCGCAACCGTCGCTCCCCTGCCACCAGTTCATAATCCCCATTCTCCAGGGGACGCACCAGCAAGGGTTCCAAAATGCCAAACTCTTTCACAGACTCCACCAGTTGAGCCAGCTTGCCCGTATCAAAGAAACGACGCGGTTGCTTTGTCGGCAGGCGAATCTTATCAAGGGGAATAGATTGCGTTGGCTGAGTCGATAGATCAGGCTGAACCGGATCTCGGTTCAGAATAGCGGCAACGTTGCGCAGTTGTGGTTTCGGAGCGGTCTTACGAGGTGGCACTACAGAGCCTCCAGGCTTTGAGTAATAGCATTGAGAGCAGTCAGTGCAGCATGTTTGGGGTCATACAATCCCAATGGGACATGTTGCATCGAGGCATCTGCAAAGGCAACTGCCCGTGGAATCGGCGGAAACACAGGGGCAACTCCACTAAATTGCTCCGTCACCGCTTCTAAGATCTCCTTACTTTGGGCAGTGCGATCGTGCAGGTTTGGGATTACCCCGGCAATTCTCAGGTCTGCGGCAACCCCTTCCTGCTGAAGCTCGCTGATCGTTCCCAACAACAGATCTAACCCCACAAAACTCTTATACTGCGTCTGCATCGGGATCAGGATGTGGGTGGATGCCACCAACGAGAGGATGCTAAGAACCCCTAATGTGGGAGGACAGTCAATCAGCACAAAATCATAATTTGGCTCAACCGGGGAAAGAGCTTTTTTAAGGCGAGTCTCTTTGGCGATCGCCGTTGCCAACTTCACATCCGCTGCACTCAACGTCAAATTGCTAGGCACCAGATCCATCTGATGAATGCCACTCAAAACAGGCATCAGTTCACGGTCTAAGATGCTCTGGGCGATCGTATCCGTTAGCTCGTGCGGTTGCAGACCCATAAACACCGTCAACGACGACTGCGGGTCCATATCAAGCAGTAAGACCCGATGCCCTTGCTGAGCTAACGAGTACCCCAGGTTCATGGCCAGGGTCGTCTTCCCCGTTCCCCCGGCTTGATTAAATAGCGAGATGACTTTAGCCACAGATGAAATCAATCACATACAGGGCTAGTCTACAGCGATTTGCTTGGAATCGGGTGCGATCGCGTTAAGAACAGCAACACTGAAATATTTAACATCGAGTGCTGCGGATCAGGGTTAATAAAGCCAGCACCCTTGATTCACAGTTGATCCTCCACAGAGATATTCTCGACTTCTAAGGTTTGTAGTTCCACTTCTAATTGCTCAACTGTGGGAAGCAGAGTTTTCAGTTGCTCCGGAAGCTCTGAGCCAATTTTATGAGTTGCTACGCCAATGGGTTGTGTCATCCCCTGAAGAGCTAACTCAGCAACCGTTTTGTTTTTCGACTTGCATAGAATAATTCCAATGGTCGGTTGGTCGTCCGGATGGCGCAACAGTTGATTGACTGCCGAGACGTAAAAATTCATCTTCCCGGAAAACTCCGGCTGAAACTCAACCATTTTCAGATCAATCACAATAAAGCAGCGCAGCTTGAAGTGATAGAACAACAGATCGATGCGGTATTCCTGCCCGTCCACCACAATCGGATATTGGCTCCCGACAAAAGAAAAGCCAACCCCCAATTCCAGCAAAAAATCCCGAATATGCTTGACTAATGCCCGTTCTAAGTCGCGTTCCTGAGCCTCCTTATTCAAGGTCAAAAACTCAAAATTGTAGGGGTCTTTGAGCAACTGCTGGGCTAAATCCGATTGGGGTTTCGGCAGCGTCTTCTCAAAATTGGTGATCGCCCCACCCTGACGTTGATAAAGACCCGTCTCGATTTGTAGTGCCAGAATGTTACGACTCCAGCCGTTCTGGGAGGTTTGCTGAATATACCAGAGCCGCTCAGATGGGGTTTTGATCTTATCCAACAGGACACAGTGATGAAACCAGGGAATTTGTGCAGCAACCTGCTGCACAAATGACTCATCCGGGTAAGCCTCCGCAAACGCCCGCATATATTTGAGATTACGCGACGAAAACCCTTTGATATCAGGGAATTCGCGCTTCAAATCTTGTGCCAACTGGTCAATGATTTTGGCACCCCACCCTTCCTGCTGCTGTCGGGCTAAGATCTCTCGACCCATCTGCCAGTACAGCACAATCAGCTCTTGATTGACCGCCAGGGCTGCCTTAATCTGAGCCTGCTGGATGCGCTCCTTTAGCGATCGCAAAAAGGTTTTATACGTATCATCCGTTGGAAACAGAGAACCAGACTTAGCCACAGGTAGGTCAACCTAAAATCAAAACAAACTATGAAAGAGCCAAAGGGTACAGATATAGTCTACTGGCTGGTTAGCTAACAAAAGCCCTGAAACTCCTGATATTTTGCTCTGTGATTAATAAATTAATCGCCAAGCCCCAAACGATGGGTCAGATAGCTAGGTCTACTGATGGTTAGACCCCAAGCCTCTCACCACGGCAACGAAGCTCATTCCTTAGCCAGAGCATAGTTTCTACTTATCGTCAGAGGGGATTAGTGAGAGAAGTAGCCTAATATTAGGTCATATAACAAAGCGATAAAACGAACCAATCCCCTCTAGTGGCGCGTGCTAGAGGGGATATTTTCATCTTCAGGAGCAATCGGGGATCGGCAAGATCCAGATCTATTGACCGTACCAGTCCTTTCGCCACTGCGTCATCTGATCGATCTCGGCTTGTTGGCTAGAGATGATGGTCTGAGCCAGTTCTTTGATCTCAGGGCGATCGCTCTTTTCTAATGCCTGTTGTGCCATGTCAATTGCCCCTTGATGATGGGGAATCATCGCATTGATAAAGCGCAGGTCAAATTCTCCATCGGCTGCACCCAGGTCGCCACTCATCATCATGCTAGAGCGCATCTCCTCGGTCATGGGCATCATGTGACCCATCTCAGCGTGATACATCATCGGCTCATCCCCGACATTGGGATACCAGGCAGATCGCCACCCCTTGAGTTCTGAAATCTCTTGTTCTTGAGCGTCAATAATGGCCTGTGCTAACTGCTTAATTTCAGGACGGTTTGACTTTTGTAGTGCTTCCTGCGCCATGATCACGGCTCCTTCATGGTGAGGAATCATGCCATCGATAAAAAGCAGGTCAAAATTCTCATCGGCTGGTCCCAAATCCATGCTCATCGAACCGTGATCCATCGGCATGGGGCTAGCCTGACCATGCCCCATAGAGCCGTGATCCATCTGTGCCATTTGAGAATTGCTGGAGCCACTGTCAGTAGATTGGCTGGAGGTTGTACTGCTACAAGCAACAAGACTCAGCGACATTAAAGGCACCATTCCTAGCCAAACGAGCGAAGTTAATTTTCCTCTGATAAACGTCATAATCTAGCCACTCCACCTGCAAATTGGGTTAAGGATGAGCTTTACCAGAGCTTATATTAGCAAGCAAAAATGAAATCAAAGTGAAAATGTTCGTTGATAAACATTTAAGACATTTGAATGATGGGTTCTCAAGAAATGCACAAAAGATCTGATTCACAATTTTCTGATTTTGTCCATCCTCCTGAGAGCACTCTTGAATTTTTGCTTGAATTATTAACGACAATAGTGGAGAGAATTGAGCCTAGAAGTTTAATTTTTAGTTTATTTGTGTAACTATTCCTATATTTATTAGTGTACGTAATAAACATGTTAGGATCAACGGCAACAGACCTAAATAGAGCAACTTACTGTTCATTTAGAAAACAAATTTAAGAGTGAAATATTAAAGAATTCTAAAACATTTACCAGGTGGATATTAAGTATATCTCTGTGTAATTTCTTACACTCCACCTGAGTTCTAGCTATAGATAGGCTGACAAACTTCTGTATGACCCTATTAAGGTTGGGATTACACTTCAACAATTATTGTTTCAAAATAGGGAATTAGTTAGAGTTCCATCTTTTTGAGGCATATTTAATGATAACTGTACGTTTATTTCGATAAAGGGCTTAAGCTCCTCTTTCGTCACTTGATTCAGCCAGTGATCCCGTATATAAACTCAAATTTTGGTTCAGGATACTGTCTGTGTCTTGCTTGTAAGCAATTTAATTTATTTGGAGAAAATAGCAATTGGTATTAGTTGAGTGATGTCAGCAAAGATGACCAGAATTTTAGTGATCGAAGATGAGGCACCTATCCGTGAAAATATCGTTGATATTTTACTGATTGAAGGGTTTGAAGTTGCTGAAGCTGTCTGCGGGGCGACTGGGTTACAACTCGCAATGAAGCTACAACCAGATCTGATTTTGTGTGATGTGATGATGCCCAATCTGGATGGCTATGAATTGCTCAAGATATTACGCAAGTCTCCTGAAACGGCTACGATTCCATTCATTTTTTTGACAGCAAAAACCACTAAGGCAGACTTTCGTCAGGGGATGGTGACGGGTGCTGATGATTACTTGACGAAACCCTTTACGGCTTCAGAATTATTGGAAGCCATTACCAGTCAACTGACAAAACAAACGGCGATCGCCGAAAAATATGATCTAGAGCGACAACAATTAGAAGAAAAGTTCAATCATTCGCTTCACTTTGATCGGGTTACAGGCTTACCCAATCAACTCCTGCTACACGAGCAATTTAATCAATTGCGAGAACAGTCTGAGACACACCAGCCCATCGGCGTTTTATGTATTCTCCTACAGCAATTTAATCGGTTGATTAGCCTCCCCGAAGCCGATCTCCATGCTTTTCTACAGCAGTTTGTCGATCGCTTGAGACAGTGTGTCCAACAACAAACAGGTGTAGAACACCAGACTGCTGCCGAGGTCATTACGCGGCTCAATCTAAATAAATTCACTGTTTTTCTAACGAATCATGCAACTGAAGCCGAGATCATTCAAACAACCGAAATTCTTTTAAGAGAGTTAACCCAACCGTTTGATGTTACTGGTCAACGGCTTTATCTCTCCCTCTGTATTGGGATTAGTCGCTATCCCCTGCATGATACACAGGTTGAAAATCTGGTTCGGAATGCTGAACTCGCTGCTGAGTCGATCCCAGCACACATGCTAAATGCTTACCAGTTCTATACTCCGGCTCTGCGTCAGCGATCGCAAGAACAACTCATGCTAGAAAATGAGTTGCGAGCATCCTGGGAGAGTAACCATTTTTGCGTATACTACCAACCCCAAATTAACGCTCAGACGGGCAAGGTAATTGGCGCAGAAGCTCTAATTCGCTGCCTGCACCCAACCAGAGGTTTAATTCCTCCGTTCAAATTTATTCCACTGGCTGAAGAAACAGGGTTGATCGTTCCTATTGGGGAGTGGGTTGCTCGCTGTGCCTGTCAGCAAGCCAAAGAATGGCAAACCGAAGGGCAGCCAAGTGTGCGAATTGCCGTCAATCTATCTCCACGGCAATTGAATCAGCCCCAATTGGAACAGATGATTTTGAGCGTGTTACAGGAAACAGGGTTGCCGCCGGAATGTCTGGAACTGGAGATCACCGAAAGCTGTGTCATGGAAGATTTAGAGCGGGCGATCGCCACTTTGCGATCACTGCAAAATCGGGGCATTCGGATCGCTTTAGATGACTTTGGCACAGGTTATTCCTCGTTGGGATATTTGAAGCGACTGCCTTTGAACACACTAAAAATTGATCGCTCATTCGTCAGTCATGTTCAGGATGATCCCCAAAACCGGGAAATCGTGAAAAACATCATTCAGATGGCTCACACCCTCGGCTTAAAAACGGTCGCTGAAGGGGTGGAAACCCAGGCAGAGGTTGATTATCTAAGACAACAAGGCTGTGACGAGTTACAGGGCTATTTCTTCAGTCGCCCAGTTCCGACCTCAGACCTGGAAATATTTCTACAAACCTGGCGTGGCTTATCCTCCGGCTAGGCCAATCACCGACGAGAACAGACAATCGCAGACCCACTAATTTGAATGGCGGTTCACTATGGTTGCAAACAAGAAACCTCCCCAACACAGTGAAGAGCAGCGATTGCAAGTCCTTCACGAACACCATATTCTAGATACCGCCTCTGAACCGATCTTTGACCGATTTGTTCGGGCTGCTCAAGAGGTCTGTCAGACACCAGTTGCCCTAATTAGCCTGGTTGATGAAAAGCGGTTGTGGTTTAAAGCCAAGATCGGCATGGATGCCAGCGATGTGCCACGCGATGGCTCCTTTTGTGCCCGTGCCATTGAGCAACCCGATATACTCATCGTTCCCAATGCCCAACAGGATGAACGGTTTGCCCAAAATCCTTTTGTCAATTGTGATCCGGGGATTCGGTTCTACGCAGGAGTGCCTCTCAAAAGCCACGAGGGCTACGCATTGGGAACCTTGTGTGTGGTCGATTACAAGCCTCGACACCTCACCGCATCTCAGATTCACGCACTGAGAGATCTGTCACGACGGGTCTCTGTAGAACTGCAACGGCGGCGAGCGATCGCCCAGTTAATTCACAAACCGACCAATGGGTATAAAGCTGAAAAACACTTTCTCAGGCAACTAACCGTCCGATTTGGCTTAATGATTGCCATTACCCTGGGCACTCAACTGGGATCTCATATCAGCAATACTCGCGTCTTGGAAGGTGAAGACTGGGTTTCTCATACCTTAGAAGCCATCTCTGATATCGAAACGGTCAATGCTGAATTAGCCAATTTACAAGCGACTACTCAACAATATGTGATCTTAGGAGATCCGCAAACACTGGCAACTTATGACCAGCGAGTGAATGCCATTCAACTCAATCTGCGAGAGTTGCGCCAACTCACTCGTGACAATGCCTATCAACAACAAAACCTGGATCAACTGCAACCCGTTTTGGATCAAGAACTGGCATATCTAGAGCAAATCATCACTACCCGCGAGACAGGTGGGTTGCCATCCGTCACCTCCCTCATGAACAAGGAAGACCAACGTGTCTTAAACTCTGCTATTCGCAACTATCTAATGCAAATGCGGCAAGAGGAAGAAAGGTTGTTAACTCAGCGGCTAGCACGGGTAGAGTCTAAGCAAGAAACCGCAGCCCTTGTTAGTGGCATTGGCAGACTGGTGGTTTTGGGCATCATTTTCACGACCTTTTTGATGATTCGTCAGGAGATCAAGCGACGCAACCTCGCAGAAGAAAACACCGAAGAGCAACGAGAACTGCTGGAGATTACACTCTCAAGTATCGGGGATGCAGTTGTGGTGACAGATTGCGATCGCCACGTTACATCGCTGAATCCCATTGCCGAAGCGTTAACCGGGTGGACTGAAGAAGAAGCCAGACATCATTCAATTGATGAAGTTTTAAAGCTCGTCAATCTGGAAACAGGGGAATCTGTTGAGAGTCCCTTCCAGACAACGCTGGCAACCGCTAACATTCAAACCTTAGCTACTGGCGTAGGGCTACAACATCGAGATGGAACCATCATTCCTATTGATGATAGTTGCGCCCCGATTTTCAACAAACAGGGCGTGTTGAGAGGGGCAGTGATGGTCTTTCGAGATGCAACGCTCCGCGTGCAGGCTGAAGCCGAGATTCAACATGTTCTACAAAAAGAGAAAGAACTGAGCGAGTTAAAGTCAAACTTCATCTCGATGGTGTCCCATGATATTCGTACACCGTTGACTATCATCCTTACGTCGATTGAACTGTTGCAGAACTACATTCACAAAACGACAGAGGAACAACGAGAACGCTATTTTCAACGAATTCGTGCAGCGATCAAACGAATCCAGGAGTTTTTGAGTGATGTCTTACTGGTCAGTAAAGCTGACTCTGGTGCTCTGAAATATGAACCTGCTCCGTTAGATTTGAGTGAGTTTTGTAGTGACTTAACCGAAGAAGTTCAACTCAGCACAGGGAATAGTCATCAGATTGTGTTTTCTAACCAGTGTGCTTATCAGACCGTTCAGGCAGACCCAAAATTGCTGCACCACATTCTCATCAACCTATTATCAAACGCCGTGAAATATTCCCCCGAAAAGGGCAAGGTTTATTTCGATTTAGAGTGTACGGAGCAGCAGATCCAATTCCGCATTCGCGATGAGGGAATTGGCATCCCCGAAGAGGATTTGCCGCAACTGTTTTCAGTCTTCCACCGGGCAAGCAATGTGGGTCAAATTGCGGGTACAGGCTTGGGACTGTCAATCGTCAAAAACTGCGTGGAGTTGCACTCTGGAGAGATTGCCGTGAGCAGTAAGGTCAATCAAGGAACAACCTTTACAGTCACCTTACCCATTTAAGGTTCAAAAATATTTACCAAAATTCCTGCATCACCCCTTGACTCTCCAGTGAACTAGAGACTCCAACATAGGATCAGTCCATCAACTCGGAGGTTTAGATTATGGCTCTTCAACTGACTGTTCCTAATATGGCTTGCTCGGCTTGCAGCGACACCATCACCAAAGCCATCCAGGCGATCGACCCTGCGGCGACCGTGCAAGCCGACACTAAAACGAAACTCGTCAACATTGAAACCCAAGCCGCAGAGGCAACCATCAAGCAGGCCATTACCGATGCGGGTTATACCGTCGCATAGGAGTCTCCCATGGAAAATGCAACCTTAAAGCTGCGAGGCATGAGTTGTGCTGCCTGTGCCAATAATATTGAAGCAGTAATTCGCTCGGTGCCTGGAGTTGAGGCGTGTAGTGTCAATTTTGGAGCAGAACAAGCTGCCGTTACCTACGATCCGGGTAAGACGGATATCACTGCCCTGCAAACGGCTGTGGATGAAGCGGGTTACTCGGCTTTACCCATGCAAGATGACGTGTTAGCTCCAGAAGATGATGCCGAACGGCAAGAACGCCAGGCAGAACAGCGAAAATTGACCCGTCGTGTCTGGGTCAGTGGCGTGATCAGTGCGATTCTGGTGATTGGTTCGTTGCCTGCCATGACGGGTCTACCGATTCCCTTCATTCCCATGTGGCTGCACGCTCCCTGGTTCCAGCTTATGCTAACGACTCCAGTGTTGTTTTGGGCGGGTAGTGGGTTCTTTATCAATGCCTGGAAAGCGTTGAAGCGACACACTGCCACGATGGATACCCTGGTCGCCATTGGCACCGGAACCGCCTATCTCTATTCTCTGTTCCCCACTTTGAATCCTCAGTGGTTTGTTGCCCAGGGGCTTCGACCGGATGTTTACTTTGAAGCCGCTGCGGTGATTATTGCGCTGCTCCTGCTTGGACGGTTGCTCGAAAATCGTGCCAAAGGGCAGACCTCAGAAGCCATTCGTAAATTGATGGGCTTGCAGGCAAAGACGGCGCGGGTGATCCGTCAGGGTCGAGAGGTGGATATTCCCATTGCTGAGGTGGTTTTGGGAGATATTATCCTCGTTCGTCCGGGTGAAAAGATTCCGGTGGATGGCGAAATTGTAGAGGGTTCCTCAACGATTGACGAAGCCATGGTCACGGGTGAGAGTTTGCCTGTGAGAAAGCAACCGGGCGATGAGGTGATCGGAGCAACCCTCAACAAAACAGGCAGTTTTCAATTTCGAGCAACACGAGTTGGCAAAGATACTTTTCTGGCTCAGATCGTCAAACTGGTGCAGCAAGCACAAGGTTCAAAAGCCCCGATTCAACGCCTTGCCGATCAAGTCACAGGATGGTTTGTCCCTGCGGTGATTGCGATCGCCATTCTCACCTTTATCCTCTGGTTCAATATCATGGGCAACGTGACGATGGCGTTGATTACCACCGTTGGCGTGCTGATTATCGCTTGCCCCTGTGCGCTCGGTTTGGCAACTCCTACCTCTATCATGGTGGGCACAGGCAAAGGCGCAGAAAATGGCATTTTGATCAAAGGGGCTGAGAGTCTGGAACTGGCTCACAAATTGCAGACCGTTGTGCTGGATAAAACTGGAACGATTACCCAGGGAAAACCCACCGTTACCGATTACATCACCGTTAACGGCACTGCCAACCAAAATGAACTCAACCTCTTACGACTGGCAGCTTCCCTTGAGCGCAACTCTGAACATCCCCTGGCAGAGGCGATCGTGCAATATGCCCAGGCACAAGGGGTTGAACTGGCACCTGCGCAGGAGTTTGAAGCCATTGCCGGAAGTGGCGTCCAAGGCTATGTCTCCGATCGCCGGGTTCAGATCGGCACACACCGTTGGATGAATGAGTTGGGCATTGATACCAGTTCATTACAACAACCGTGGGACAAGTTGGAGTACCTGGGCAAAACCGTCATCTGGATTGCGGTCGATGGACACGTTGAAGGCATTATGGGCATTGCTGATGCTGTGAAACCTTCGTCTGTGAGCGCAATTCGTGCCCTGCAAAAGATGGGCTTAGAAGTAGTAATGCTAACAGGCGATAACCAGCGCACCGCCAACGTTATTGCCCGCGAAGTGGGAATTCAACGAGTTTTTGCCGAGGTTCGCCCTGACCAGAAAGCCGCAACCGTTGAAGAGATCCGGTCTGAAGGGAAACTAGTGGCAATGGTGGGAGATGGCATCAACGATGCGCCTGCTCTGGCTCAAGCCGATGTGGGGATTGCGATCGGGACTGGCACTGATGTAGCGATCGCTGCCAGTGACATCACGCTCATCTCTGGTGATTTGCAAGGCATTGTTACCGCCATTCAACTCAGCCGTGCCACCATTCGCAACATCAAACAAAACCTGTTCTTCGCGTTTATCTATAACGTGGCTGGCATCCCGATCGCCGCCGGGATTCTCTACCCCATCTTTGGTTGGTTACTCAGCCCCATTATTGCGGGCGCAGCGATGGCGTTTAGCTCTGTCTCAGTCGTAACAAATGCCTTGCGGTTGCGAAATTTTCGACCCAAAGCATTGGTATGAGGGGCGATTGTTGTGAGGGCGGGTTTAGCGGACCGCTGGACTGGCTCCAGTAATTCTCAAATAAACCCGTCTCACCAGGAATTTCTGACATTTCAAAGGTGACACTACAATGCTCAACCACATCCCATTCTTCGGCACATTAGCAGGCTTTGGATTTCTACTGGGAGTCATTTCAGGAACCATTGCAGGAGCAATATAGGAGAGATTCAAATGATTACGTCAAGCATTATCAGTAGTATTGCAACCGTAGGGCTGTTGTTAGGAGTGGCTTCAGGTGGAGCCACAACCCAAATGCCTCACAAACAGATGCAGCCAACTGAACAAACGGGAGAGTTTCACCGCATTGACCAACCGTTGTGGCTAAAGGGTGCCGTGACCGCAGGTGGTTTAGGATTAATTGGATTAGAGTTGTGGTGGTTTTTGGTCAGTAAACCAAAGTCCCGTAAAGCCACAACTGAGGGAGGCATTCAAGAAGTCACGGTTACGGTCGATGGGGGATATGAACCAAGTCAAATCGTGGTGCAAGCGGGGCAACCTGTACGCTTAAACTTCGATCGCAAAGACCCCAGCAGTTGCCTGGAAGAAGTGCGGTTTCCTGACTTTCAGATTGCCCAAGAACTACCACTTAACCAGGTTACAGCGATCGAATTCACCCCCGATCAACCCGGTCGATATGAGTTCACTTGCGGTATGAATATGTTTCGCGGTGTTGTTGAAGCGCAGAGACATAGCTTTGGTCAGAAAGCTTAAGGCAAAGGCAATAGCTCAAATCCTAATGCTGGGCAAGCTTCCTGACTTGCCTCCACTCCATCGAATGTGGCTATAGCTGCAAACCAAGACAGGCTGACTCACTGCTTGCCTGACAAAGCTTTTAGGCTTAGCGATTGAAATTGCAGATTTCGGTGTGAGACTTCAGGGTAAGCTCAAATGGGATTGATTCATAATCTTGCGTGTAGGGGTAACTCAACCGTGAAGCAGGTTTGCCCAGCATGGCTCGTCACCTCGATCGCCCCATCCATGTACTGAACGAGCTTCTTAACCAACATCAGCCCGACTCCAGTGCCACCATGTTTCCAGGGGTCATTACTAGGAATTCGATAAAACTGGTCAAAGACATGGAGTAGTTCGCCCACCGCAATTTCAACCCCTGTATTGGTCACACTAATTTCAACACGGGCACCCTGACTGTTACTGCACTCAGGTTTTAATCGAGCAGCAATCGCGATCGTTTCGCCTGCCGGGGTAAATTTGTGAGCATTCGTGAGCAGTTCACTCATGATTTGATTAAACATGAACAGATCCGTCACCATAGGTGGCAGATTTGCATCAATATCAACCTGACAAATCTGTTGATGATGTTGAAACTTCTCTTCAAATGTCTCTACGATTTGAGGTATCCAATCCCTCAAGTTGAGCGTACTGGGAATAAAGGGATGAGTCTTTGCATTCAGTTGTTGCAACAACAAAAGATTGTTAATCAGGGTAATTTCGCGATCGCACTCTTCTCTCAAAATGGTCAAACATCGCTCGATTTTAGGGTGGATCGGTTGCCCTGATTGCGCCAAATACAACCGCATCAATTCCGTTGAGGTCTTGATGTTAGAGAGCGGTGTGCGTAGCTCATGGGATGTTGTACTTAAAAAGTCATCTTTGAGGCGATTGAGTTTTTCTAACTCCTGAATTTGGGCTTGAGCGGTTTGATAGAGACGCGACTGACGCAGGGCGATCGCACACTGTTTTGCGACCTGTTGCACCAGTTGCAAATCTCGCGGTTCAAAAATGCGTTCTTTGGGAGCCAACAATTTGAGATCTCCCAAAGCTCCCTGTTCGTCATCCACAATGGGATAACACAGAACAGGAAAAGATTCAGACTGCGCATCAAACAAACTAGAGCAAAATTGCAGGGGTTCTCCTTGCAGGAGAAATTGATAAATTTCAGGGTACTGTTCGATCGATGTAACAGTTCCTTTTAAGGAAATACCGGAATCAGTGTATTCATAACATACCGTTGCGGTTTGAGTTTTAAGGTCATAAAGGCTAGCATGGCAACTAATCAGATTCAACGCCAGGGCTAGTTTTTGCACAGCCGTTTCTAAAATGGCAGCCTCGCTCAACGTGCCATGAATTTTGTCAGTAATCAGTCTCAACACCGCTTCTGCATTGAGAGATTTTTGCAGTTGCATCGTTCTCTGCCGCACTTGCGATTCTAAATCTGCATTCAGTTGTTGGACGTGTTGATAAAGTTCTGCTTGTTGAATCGCAACTGCCAGTTGCATTTCTAACCGTTGCAGCATGTTGACTTCCCAGTCTTGCCACACATGGACTGAAGCACAGTGATGAACAATTAACAGTCCCCAGATTTGAGTTGCTGGAGTCCCCATCAAGCGAGTCGGTAAATGTTTTTCACTACTATCAACTGCAACGTTATTGCTCAGAAATGACGAATTGCTCAGTAGTTGAGATGTTGTTTGAATGATGGGAATCGTTAATTGTGACTTGACCTGAAAGATTTCCAGAAGTTGCATATAGGCAGGGTCAAGGTCAGACTTTGAGATGTCTATCAGAGCTTGGCTTTGACCTTGCTGATAGGGTTGAATGAAGCGTCGCTGCTCAATCCCCGATGACCCAATCTCCCATCCCAACAGCGATGGATAATCAGACGAACACGACTCGACGACAACGGAGCCAATGCTATTTGGGGTTGTGGGGCGGTAAATCACAACGCGATCGGCTCCTAACAGTTGTTGCACCTGATTGACAGTCGTTTGTAAGACAACTTTCAAATCTAGCGATCGCCGAATGGCTTGGGCGACATCTTCCAACAGTTGTTCTTGTTTTAACTGCGATTGCAGTGCATTCTCAGCCTGCTGGCGATCGCTGATGTCGTGAATAACAGAGTAGAGCAACTCCCTGTCCTGAAGATTCAGCTGACTGCAATGAACTTCAACCTGTCGAATTTCACCAGATGCAAGACGATGGGGAAAAACCCAACAGTAGGTTTTCTGAGAACAGGTTTGCGCTATGCTCGCCTGGACATCTTGAGGGGGTAACTGATTGATGTCAGTAATTTTCATCTGCTTTAAGACATCAATGGGATAGCCGTAAAACCTCGCAGCAGCAGGGTTTGCATCAACAATCTTGGCAGTAACCGGGTCAATCAGTAATTTAATAGCAGGGCTAGATTCAAAGGCTTGACGATAAAACTCCAACGCCTCTTGTTGTGTCTTTTTACTTTGAACTTGATCAGTGATATTGATAATTGAAAAGACGATCTGGTTAATGGTTCCAAACACATCTTTGAGCGGCGAACCATTAATTGATAAGTAACGCCGCTCCCCATTGTCAAGGGCGATCGCATGTTGTATCTCAGACACAGCTTCACCCGTTGTCATCACTCGTACAAAAGGCAACTCCGCTTCAGGAAATGGATTTCCCTCAATGTCTGTAATCTTCCAATCAGACGCATTGTAAAAACGCTGAGTAATTAATGATTTTGGAATACCTAAAATCTTCTCCGCTGCATCATTTACAAATGTAATTTGCCCGTTAGTATTCACCAAAATAATGGCAGCAACATTGGTGTTAAGAATACCTTCCAGCACATTATGATCGAGTGGCAGCCTCTCGTTTAAATATGGTTGTAAATTAACTTCTACGGGGTTCATTGACGGAGCCATAATATTCCCCCTGACACATCCAGAAGAACCAGATGTTTGTCCTGTATTTAGAGATCGCCCCTATCTATATATTTTCATACCGTTTGTCTACTGATAGCATCAGTTAAAATTATGAAGATTGTTTCTAGACTTGAACTTGACCTGAGTATTATCACGGATTATTGCCTGCCAATCCTTGCTGTTTACTTAAACAATTGGAACTTAACTCTCCAGTTAACCGGAGAGTTTAACGTAAACCTATGGCATCAAGGAGGTGGTTATGTTAGCTCAAGACGAGTTAAAACGGATTGGTTTTGTAGCACAGGAAAGCGGATTACCCATCAAAACAATTCGCTATTACGATGAGTTAGGTTTGCTCAAAACCGTAGGTCGAACTGAAGGCAATTACCGACTCTTTAACTCAGACGTATTGAGCCGTTTGCGGTTTATCAAACGGGCTCAAAGCCTTGGGTTGAGCTTGTTAGAAATTAAGATTTTTTTGGCTGTCCATGATCAGGGCAATCTACCTTGCGATCGCATTCAAGAAAAGCTGGAAAATAAGCTGGATGAAATTGAACAACGCATTCAGCAATTACAAATTCTCAAACAAGAATTGAGTGAACTTTTATCTGGATGGACAACGGTTTCTGAACCAGTTTCTAAATCAATGGAAGAAACCATTTGCCCCATTCTTCAACGATAAAGTCCTATCGCAATCCTGTTTGGCTTGTGAAAAAGCAGAGCGATAAGGTTACGGGTCATTCGTCACGGGTCATTCACATCCCATACACCAGTGACGAATGATGAATGACGAATGACTAAAGTCGTAGAGTGCTTTACAAGCAGTTCTACAGTTACACCTGTCTGCCTGATAAAGCTTCTGAAATGCAACAATTGTGTTCTTAATTCTCGTTCCCAGCTTCTAGCCAGGGCGGATTTAGAGCAACTTACCTTTAAACATTTCTCATTTCGTTTGAGATTTTCTTATCCCCAATACTGGTCAATTATTGGGGATAGAGCCTTGAAGGATAAGCTACTCCTCAACAAATTTATGTTGTTTCAAGCCATTGCAGCGACCCTTCAATCATCCCAAGGTGCCTAATGCCAAGCCTCAACAATAGGACAACAGACAGGATAGGGGCGTTCCGCAAAACGCTCTGACAAAACCGTTTAGATGTAGCCAGAATTCAGAGAAACGGTATAACATTCGTCGGTTCGTCTAACCCTTGATTTTCGATTGTCTGCGCAGACAGGCTTGACTCCGGTAGCCGCAAATGAATTCGCCAGGGTTGTAGACGTTAGTTAGGACGGAGTCTGGGGATGCCCCCCTGCACTCCCTGCCCAATCTCAACAGTTGCTATAGGACGCAGTAGGGCTTCGTAAAGCCTACTGCGTCCTTGCCTTTAGGAGCGGCTAAGCGGGATAGATGCGTAAGCGACAATCGGGTTCTGTGCCAACGCTGGTCGATTTAAGGCGGTAGTGCTCTACAAATTCGTGTTGCATTTTGCGAACCTCGGCAGATCGTGGCAACAACTCCACAGGTTGTCCTTTGGGAATCACCACCTGCTCTACTGCCAGTCGTGCTTCCTCCAGCGCATCCCACTCATCATCTTCATCACCGTTATAAGCTGGCTTTCCCCATTCAGGAGTAGGCACGCTGGCTTCTAGAGGAGAACGGCTTCCTATCGCTTGCTCATCACGCCCAACCATTTGTTGCAACGTGCTAGCAATCTGAGTCACAGTATTCGCTTTCACCGCATAGATCGGCACTTCATATCCCTCTGCCATGCGTCTGAGATTGGCATGTTTTCTCAGATTTGCCCTGAGCGTCAAAATGGCGTCGGCTCGCTCTACTCCGCCCACCACTCGAATTGGTAGATTTAACTGCTCAATGGTTTGCTCCACTAAGCTCCGGCTCATCTGATAGGGATAGAGGGCGATCGCCTGCTCTGTCGTATCCTGTGCTAATGGAATGGTTTCCCGTTGCCAATCGGGTTGTGTCTGCACCATCGGATTAGTTTCTAACCGACTGGGAAAGGGCAGGACTCGTCTTGTGGGGGTAGGGCGTTTAAGGATAGGGGTTGAGGTGGGTTGAGTCCGTTGAACCGATTGCCTCCCTAAGGGCACTCGTGGCACCTCATGGGTGATCGTGATCTGCCCCTGTTCGCTAACACTTCGAGTTTGTACCGCCGGATGCTGTCCTCTCAAGAGGCGATCGACCGTTTCCATCACACTCTCATGCACTGTCCACTTTTGCCGTTCCTGCATCTCAACCGCAATCTCAAAGGTGGGAGGAGCCTTGCGTTCCAGCACACTCTTTTGAGAGCCGCGCCGACGCGCTTCATCATCTCCCAGCGTGACGGATTGAATCCCACCCACCAGATCTGAAAGGGTCGGGTTTTTGATCAGGTTCTCCAACTGATTGCCGTGAGCTGTTCCGACTAACTGTACGCCTCGTTCGGCGATCGTCCGTGCAGCTAAAGCCTCCAATTCAGTACCAATCTCATCAATCACAATCACTTCGGGCATGTGGTTTTCCACTGCCTCAATCATGACCTGGTGCTGCAACTCAGGACGTGCTACCTGCATTCGTCTGGCTCGCCCGATCGCTGGGTGCGGAATATCACCATCGCCCGCTATCTCATTGGAGGTGTCGATAATCACGACTCGCTTGTTGAGGTCATCGGCTAATACTCGTGCAATTTCTCGTAGAGCAGTCGTTTTACCCACCCCCGGACGACCGAGCATCAGAATCGATTGCCCAGTTTCGACCAGATCCCGAATCATGGCGATCGTTCCCTCAATGGCACGACCCACCCGACAGGTTAGCCCAATAATCTCTCCGGTACGGTTCCGGATCGCGCTAATCCGGTGCAGTGTTTGTTCAATGCCTGCCCGATTATCTGCCCCGAAATGACTGAGGCGATCCACACACGCTTGCAATTGCTCACGGGTTACAAGCTGCTCTGACAAATATTGAGCTTGGCTCGGAAACCGGGCTTCGGGCCGTCGTCCCAAGTCCAACACAACTTCGACTAATGTGTCTCGTTGTGGGTGTTGTGTTAACTGTTGCTGAATTTCCTGAGGCAGAATCTCCAACAACTTCTGGAGATCATCGGTGGTATGCATTTTATGCCAATAAAGAGGAAGGTAAACTGTGATGTGAAATGCGCTTTTACGAAGCCTTTATAGAACGATGAAGCGAGATAAATAAAGACTGAATATATTAATTGTGTTGAAATACTTCAGTTCACATCTATATCTCAAGACCAGAACTTATCTTATAGACCCAACTGTAGCGAACCTACTTCTAAAATACTGGATGAAAACCGACCGTTCTGGTGCGGATCGTCCTACTGAATACAAAAAAGAGTCAAAGAAGATATACCAAGCGATAGAACTTCTAATGTAGAAAATTTTTAACTTCAATGCTTGAGATAGAGAAAATTCAAGGAGTCCATGATTATGCTTAAAATATCTCTCAAAAAAATACCCTTATCGTTCCATGAAACCTGAATTTTCAATTCCTTATCAGACGGGTGCAAAACCACCTCAAAACTCTAATACTAAAAAAAATAACGTGAAAACAAGTTCCCCAATTTCATCACCCAATGCCCAGGAGTCTTTAAAGAAACAAGATTAAACTCCTTCTTTTCCTAAATCAAAAGGCCTCCTTTCAAATTGAAAGGAGGCCTTTTGATTTATATTTACCCTGGCACTGAGCTATTTTTGCGGGAGGCTACCCTCCAACTATCTTTGCCGCAACAGCGTTTCACACCTCAGTTCGGGATGGATGAGAGTGGGTCCA